>CALKAO010000055.1 GCA_937983115.1 uncultured Caryophanales bacterium | reverse complement strand
TTAATTTCATTTTAATCGAGACGCTGTTGCTTGTCAATCTGTATTTTAAAGAGCGCCAATATTGGAACATGATCAAACGATAATGGATCCATCTTCATTTAAGCGCATTTTGCATTGCATTCGAATGCTTCGCCCCACGCCGGCTGCCATGAAAATCGATTTGCATTTCTGTTCTGTTCACCCTGCAGTGATTGAAAAGTTCCATTGCACCTGAATCTTTAAAACAAGCCTGAAAACGCCACCCTGCTTTATAATGATCCACACAAAACGATCATGCGTCTGTCAAGCACACAAGAACTTGCAACTTGCCAGCCAAACTGCAGACTGCTGCATCCTTTATTCATTTCTCCCTTCATTTCCAAGGCTTGAATAAATGTCATCATACTGTTTCGCCAACTGAAAATCGAGTGCTGTGAGGCCTCTTGCATTCCATGAAGACAATTTGACGGAAATCAGCTTGTATTCAATCGCAATAAACGGATGATGATTCGCTTCCTCCGAAACTTTCGCAATCTGATTGACAAACTCGATCCCTTGTAAATATTCGCGAAACCGATATTTTCGTTCGATCCATTTTTCATCAATGCGCTTCCAATTTTTATTTTCCGCCAATGCTTGTTCAATTTCCGGTTCAGTCAAACGCTCCAATTCACTTCCCTCCTTTTTTTGCCATTTTTATTTGTGCATACAGCGCGAGCGTGTTCCGATGAATTTGCTGTTTTGCCGATTCATGCGTTTTATTTGTCAATTCTGCAAGCCTGGTTAAGCTTTGACGCAAAAATTTGGGCGTTGTCTGTTTGCCTTGAAATGGGCCAGAAAATTTCCACGGGCCGTCGGTTTCAAGCAGTAATTGTTCAAACGGGGTATGAAGCGCGATCCACTGATCTCTTTCTCGATAGCAGATTTCAGGTGTCAATGACAAATAGTAACCTGCTGCAGCAATCTTTTCCAAAATCTTTTTTTCTGCTTTTAGCCAATGGAATTGCGCTTTTTCGATTTGCTCGCGCTGCAAAATGCCATAAACGAGCTCCGCCTGTCCATGCACAGCATGAAGATTGACTGGCAAGTTTAATGCCCGCGCTGCTTTTACAAATTCAGTCAGCAATTCAACATAAGGGGACAGTTTCCGCTCCCCGGCTTGTTTTAGCGTATAATGCGGCAGGCCGATTTCGCCAATGCCTGCCAGTCGATGCCTCTCGGTTTTTATTAAGTTTAATAGTTCAAGCAGCTCCTGTTCGCTCGGAAGCCGCTGTTCAGGATGCCAGCCAAGGCAAGGAAACACAAAGCGGGGAAATCGTTCACTGATTTCCAAAAGGCTGTAGCTTGAACGAAGATCAGAAGCAACAGCAACGACTCCTTGGATTCCGGCGGATTGCCATTCCTCGATCCATTTCGCAAGCTTATCGCGAGGGTATTGATCGAGATGGATATGTGCGTCGATCAATTGCGATTCCTCCCATTATGAAATCATCGTTAAACGGCTGCCAGAACCTGACGGCTCTGCCGGGCGAACGACTAATTTTCGAGCAATGCGCGCTTGCAGCTCCGGAACGTGGCTGATCAAACCGATTGAAACGTTCTCCATATGGAGCTTTTCCAGCGATGTTATCACTGTTTCAAGCAATTCGTGATCCAGTGTGCCAAATCCTTCATCCAGAAAAAAGAATTCCAACGGATATTTTCCGCGCAACTGGATGTGCGAAGATAGCGATAACGCTAAGGCGAGCGAAGTTAAAAATGTTTCGCCTCCTGAAAGCGTTGAAATCGGCCGCCTCACCCCTCCATTTGCATCATCACGAATGACAAACCCTCCGTCTGAGTTAAGTTCAAGGCCATACCGCTGATTCGTTAAGCGTCTCAGCCGCTCTGACGCTTCTCTCGTCACTTGCAGCAGTTGTTCTTGCGCCATAAATTCAACAAATGCATTTCCGCGAAATACTGAAGCCAATTTTTCAAGCTGGTTCACTAATTTCTGAGCTTTTTTCCGTTCTTCTTCTAATTCTGCAAAGCGTTCATATTGCGATGCCACGTGTTTATAATGATAATCGGCTTCTGATTTGAATTTAAAAGCTTCTTGATATGCCTGTTTTGCTTCGTTTAATCTGCGTTGAGCGGCTTCCCATTGCGATTCATCCATTTCGCTGTCTCCCATTTGTTCCGCCAAACGCTGCAAATCGAGTTGAATTTTATTCCATCTTGCTTCGAAGGCTGCGATAGTTTGCGTCCATCGTTCTTTTTCTTGTGCATCTTTAAAATAATCTTCCAGCTGTTCGGCATTTTCAAAACTGGATGATGCCAATTGATCGCTCCATCGTTTCGCTGCTTCCGTTTGCCGATCTCTTAATTGGGTTAACCGTTCTTGCAGGCTCGATTTATCACGTTTTAGTTTTTCCAGTTTCTTTTCCCATTCCTCCAAATTCGTTCGCGCCAATTTTTCCTCTTTGCGAAGCGCATCGATTTGCTGTTCAGTCTCCTGCAATAATTCAGCAGCCGAACGATCTCCAACATGCGCTTTTAAATGCTTGTATTTATTTTCATAATCGCGTTCGATTCGCTCGATTTGAGTTGAAGCAATTTCAAGGTTCACTCTTAAATCATTTAATGTTTCTGTGCAATTCTCGATTGCTGATTTTTGTTTTTCGATTTCACCTTTCATCTCGTCATGCGTCTGTTTAAGTTTGGTCGACTGCTCATCTTTTTTGACAATGAAAGCCCACTCCTTTTCAATCGTTTCAATCGATTTATCTCCATAACGCGTTCGCCAGCGAAGCAAGTGCTGTTCATATGTTTTCACCGCTTCTTCGTGATTTTTCGCCGCTTCGTTCAGCGCTTCTTCGCTTGCCGCCATTTGCGCAGCGGAATTGGAAAGTTCATGTTCTAGCTGCTGCAGTTCATGCTGAAAACGCTCCACTCGTTCATTTATTTGCAAATGATCTTGCTGCAGCATTTTTAATGCAGTTTGAAAATCAGCGGTTTTTTCTTCAAACGAACGGATTGGCTTCTGCTCCCATTCTTCATCGAATGATTCAATCCCCAGCGATTCAGCTTCAATGTGCTTCGCAATGACTTTCGCCAGCTGTTCCAAATTCGCCAGCTCATAGGCAATCGATTGCTCCGACTCGTTCATATTCTGTATCATGCGTTCCAGCCGTTTTAACGTTTTCTTTTCATGGTCCAATGTGGAAGCCGGATCGCGTCCGCTCACTTTCAATTGGTGCGTTGTCGAACCGCAAACCGGACACGGTTCGCCATCCGCCAATTG
Organism: uncultured Caryophanales bacterium; assembly: GCA_937983115.1. Lineage (GTDB taxonomy): Bacteria > Bacillota > Bacilli > Bacillales > UBA6769 > Pueribacillus. The sequence goes on along the minus strand of CALKAO010000055.1, from coordinate 25,308 downwards.
AGCTTGCAATTCGCGCGCAAGTGCATGCATCTGTTCATGTTCAATAAACGTCTGCAGCCGTTCTTTTTCGCGTTCCATTTTTTTGCGATGCTGTTCCATGTCAGCACGAAGCGAAGCAAAGCGCATCGCATTCTTTTCAATGGCGCGAAAAAGCGTCAAGGCGTGCTGTTTCAGCCGCACCTGCTGTTCAAGCTGCGCGTGATAGGCTTGTTTATGCTGGCTGTAGGCCTTTTTTTTGTTCGCATATTCTTGCTCCAATTTTTTCCCCGCTTGCTGCAGCATTTCAAGCTGGCGCTTTTCAAACACGGCTTCCTGAATTCGGTTTCGTTCCTTTGCATCGATGCTGCATGCGTTGATTTCGTCTTCGATTTTCGATAATTGTTTCAATTGGTTTGCCAGATTAGCTTTTTCCTTTTCCAGGTTCAAGCGCTCGGTTTCAAATTGCTTTTTTGTTTCTGCATAAGCTTTTCGCAGTTCACTTTTTTCTTGGCCGGCATGTTTCACCTCTTTTTCGAGCTCCTGGGCATATTTATACCGTTCGATTTGCTGAATGAGACGAGGGATCTCTTTTTCGCTTTTTTCCCGCATTTCTTCATAAGTTTTTTTAGCTATTATTGTTTCATTTTCGGTTTGTTCCAGCGCATGCGCCGCTTCGTTATACTCGCGTTCACACGCAGCCGCCGCTTCGTTCCATTTTTTCCATTCCAGCAAATATGGCTGTAATTTTTCTGCTTCTTCAACTTTTTCAAGTTTCTTTTTCAAATGCAAAATTTCTGGCCGCTGTTTTTCTAATTCCGACTTTTGGTGTAAAATTTTCTTTTTTTCAAGCTGCCATTCCCAGATCTGTTTTTCTTTTTCATAGTTTTGTTCAGCGGCTTTGAGCCGTTTCTCCGCATGTGCAAACTGAAGCGCTGCAGCTGTGCGGTTGTGCTTGGCTTTTTCAACCTCTTCTTCTGTTGTCGCGCTTAACTCCGCTTGCGCCGCCGCGATTTCATTGGCTTCCGCTTTTGCCGTCTGCAAATTTTCTTTTAAACGCTGATTCAGCCGTTCGCCATATTTTTCTAAATGAAAAAGCCGTTCCAGCATCTTGCGGCGCTCCGAACCCCGCAATGACAGAAATTCCGCAAACTTTCCTTGCGGCAGCACAACCGCTCTTGTAAAATCATCGATTGTGAGTCCAAGAATTCGCTGAACGCTCGCGGTTACATCCCGTTCTCTGTCTGCCAAAACGATGTCGGTTTCGCCAATTTCTATGAGTCGGCAGACGCTGGTTCGGATCGATACATCATCAACTCGTTTATACGATCGCTCCACTCGATAGCGGCGTTTTGAAGAACCTTGGCCAATTTCAAATGTAAATGAGACGGAAAGCGTGTTTTCAGCATGATTCATAATTCCTTGCGTATTGTTGGCGGCTCGTTCCACTTTGCCGTAAAGCGCAAGCGTTATTGCATCAAGAATCGATGACTTTCCGCTTCCCGTCGGTCCAAATATGCCAAAGACGCCGATTTCACACAGTTTTTCAAAGTCCACGGTTTGCTTTTCTCGAAAACTATGCAGGCCGGAAAGGGATAAAGCAATCGGACGCATTATAGGAGCCTCCCCTCTAATCTTCCTCTTGTTCTCCGACAAGAGTGAAAAACAATTTAATCAATTCTTCATCGGGGGCTGCGCCGCCCGTTTGCCGCTCATAAAATTTGATAAACAGTTGGTCGATGGGCAGATTGGCCATCGCCATCTGTTCATCGCGCTCTTCTTGCAGCCCTCTGAGCTGCGGGCGGATATGCACAATACCGTCATGAGCCTTGCGAATCCGTTGAATGTCTTCCATCGGCATAACATCATCGACTTCAATTTCAACATTCACCCAGCAATGGCGATCGCGCCCGTCTTCGAGCCATGCAAACAGCTCTGCGGCCGATGACGGCCGCCATAAAACGAGCGGTTTGCCGCTTTTTACCACCAGTTCTTTCACTGCCGCTTTTTCACCCGCTTTTGCATCAATAATCGTAACGGATTTTGCTTGTCCAGCTTCAGAAAAACTGTAGGCCAAAGGGGAACCGGAATAGCGAATGGCCGTTTCAGGATGCGGCATCGTTTGCGGGCGATGGAGGTGGCCAAGAGCAACGTATTGGGCAGAAGAAGGAAACGCAGCCGGCGAAACCGTATACGCTCCGCCCACCTGAATGGGGCGTTCGGAATCCGATTCAAGTCCGCCAGCGACAAAAAGATGGCTCATCACGACGTTGACGGAATTTGGCGAGAATGGCTTGCACAAGGCATGGAGAACGTGATGGACTCGCTGTTCGTAAGCCTGCTGAAGCAATGTTTCTTCTTGAGATTGGACAAACAGCTCTTTTAAACGCGCTTCCGATGGATACGGCAGGGCGGCCACATGCAGCGATTCCCCATGCCTTGTTGTCAAATGGACGGCTTGCATCACTGGCGCGCCAATGAGCGCAATGCCATGTTTCTTTGCAATCGGAGCGGCTGCTTCCAGCCGTTCGGGGCTGTCATGATTCCCTGCAATGACGACAACCTGGCGTTTTCCGTAATCTGAAAGCCTCGCCAATGCATCATAAAAAAGCTGCTCAGAATGCGCAGGCGGATTTGCAGCATCATAAATGTCCCCGGCAATTAATACGACATCAATCTTTTCATCTTCCACAATTTCACACAGTTCATCGACAAACTGCTCTTGCTCGGCTTGCCGGCTTCTTCCTTCAAGCGTTTTTCCTAAATGCCAGTCCGCAGTGTGCAGGAGCCGCATGCTTTCACCTCCGTTTCTTTATTCCATTTCGAGAATATAATTGCCATCGAAGAAATACAGATACTTTTCTTTGACATGTTTTTTCCAAATGCCGCGAATCGCCTGTTCATAAAAGTCAAGCTGGACTTCGTAGCGTTTTTTCAATACAGGAGCTGCTTGTTCAAAACTTGAAAAACGTCCGCGAATCGCATCCGTCTTATAATCCACGATGACAAATCCGTCAGCTTCTTCAAAGACGAGGTCAATGACGCCCTGGATGATGGCTTTTTCTTCGCTTCCATCCGCCGGCATCGCATAGGTGAATGGAATTTCTCGATACACGCGGCGCGCCTGCCGGATTCGCGCAAACAATTCCGTCTCGGCAAATCCGGCGATAAGCGACAAGTCGATCGCCTCCGCCTGCTCTTCGGTTAATATTTCATCCAGCACGAGCTGATTCAATGTCTCCCGCAGCTGTTCTTCAGAAACGGCATGAAACGGCATATGCTGCATAAACGTATGCATGGCGATTCCGCGTTCTGCCGCATTCAATTTCGTTTTCTGGAGAAAGCGCGGCCGTTCTTCAGCGGGATGCTGAAAACTTTTCGCATACGCTTGTTCGCTTGCTTCATCGATGATTTCCCGCTGTCTTTTCAGTTCCGTAACCGTTTGTTTTGCTTTCGTTTCCGTCAACCTTTTCCGTTTATACGACCAGCTTAACTGGCGGTACACGCGTTCTTTGTCTTTGTCGTCAATTTCGACTTTTTCTCCGTTGCGCAGCCGCTCAAGCTTTTCCGCATCTTCAAGCTGTTTTTCGCCATCTTCAATCGTTAAATCCCGAGCATGGAAATAATTTATTTTCCACTTGGATGGATCAGCATGGACCGATGATGCCCGCACATCTTTTTCTTCAAAGAAATCGCGCAATCTGCCGCTGTCCCTATGGCGAATGAGAGCGGGGCCGATCCAATCCAAATACGAGTTGCTGCTGCGGCGCGCAAAATCAAACAGCAGCCAGTCTTCATTATTCAGATGAATTTGCCACTTTTGAATTTCTTTTTCCGCCTCTTTCACAGAAGCAAGCAAATACAGCTTTTCACGCGCTCTCGTCATAGCGACATAAAGAATGCGCATCTCTTCAGCCAGCAATTCGTCTTGCAGCTTTTGCTTCATTCCATGCAGCAATAGCGTTGGATGCGAAACTCTTTTCTCTGGGTCGACATACTTTAAGCCGACTCCGTACGTTTTATGAAAAAGCGCGCTTGCATGCAGGTCTTTTTTATTAAACGGTTTGGACAGACCTGCCAGAAAAACAATGGGAAATTCGAGGCCTTTGCTGCTGTGGATCGTCATGAGGCGAACGACGTCTTCCTGTTCGCTCAAGGCTCTGGCAGTTCCAAGATCTTTTCCTTTTTCGAGCATTCGGTCAATGAACCGCAAAAAACGAAACAATCCGCGAAAAGAAGTTTTTTCGTACTGTCTGGCGCGATCGTACAGCGCTCGCAAATTCGCTTGCCGCTGCACACCGCCGGGCAGGCCCCCGACAAAATCGTAATAATTTGTGTCGCGATACAGCTGCCAAATCAATTCAGACACTGCTCTTTGCCGCGCAGCTGTCCGCCAGTTCTTAATCTTTTCATAAAATCGCCACAGCTTTTCAGCCAATGCATCATCCTGTTGTTCCATATACGTTTGCATCGCTTGAAAGTAGCTTCCGCTTTTGTCTGCAATGCGGATTTTCGCAAGCTCTTCTTCGTTCAACCCGACGATTGGCGACCGAAGAACAGACGCAAGCGGAATGTCTTGGTCAGGGTTGTCGATAATTTGCAAAAGCGAAAGCATCGTTGCAATTTCAGTCGCTTCAAAATAGCCTGTCGACATTTCTATGTAAGCGGGAATGCCATGCTTTTTTAACTCTTCCATCACCAAACCCGCCGAATGGCTCGTTGAACGCATGAGAATGACGATATCCCGATAGGCCGCTGGACGCATTCGTTTGAGTTTCTTGTCGTAAACGAAAGCAGGTCTTCCGTTCTCTCTTCCGATCAATTCCTTTATTTTATTTGCAATAAAACGCGCTTCAAGCTCTTCTCTTTCCGCTTCATCGACTTCTGCCGGCAACTCCTCGCCGTCTTCCGCTTCCTGATCGATGAGAATCAGCTCAGCTTCAGCGTTTTCCGTTTCTGGATATGGAAATCCAGGCTTTAATTCAGCCGCTTCATCATAATCCATTTCACCGATCGTTTCATTCATAATTTGCCGAAAAATAAAATTCGTTCCCAGCAGCACTTCTTCACGGCTGCGGAAATTTTTCGCTAAATCGATGCGAAGTCCGCGCTCATTGCCGCTGCTGGAAAACAGTTTATATTTTTGCAGAAAAAGCGAGGGATCGGCCAAACGAAAGCGATAAATGCTTTGTTTCACATCGCCAACCATAAACAAATTGTTATCTTTTGATACGAGTTGGATAATGGTTTCCTGAACGAAATTCGTGTCTTGATATTCATCAACGAGCACTTCACGAAATTTTTCTTTATATTCAAGCGCTGCTTCGGATGGAATAATTTGTTCAGGCGTCGATTTGGAATCAAGCAAAATTTGCAGGCAATTGTGTTCCAAATCGGAATAGTCAAGGGACGCTTTTTCTTTTTTCAAGGCATCAAACCGCTCGGCAAAACGTTGAACCAATTGAACGAGCGTTTTTATAAACGGTGCGATTTTCCGCTGGTCTTCCATGTGTTCTTTTAACGGGCGTTCAAAAAATTTCTTTTGAATGGCTTCAATATTTTCTTTCGCTGTCTTTCGCAATTGTTGAACCGATTCTTTCAATTCCGGAATGACATCATCTTTTTTTGTAATTCGTTTCAAAGCGGGAAAATCAATGTGTTGAAACGCTTCATACAATCGCTCCCAGTCACGGGACGCTTCGAACAGCCGCTGCAATTGCTGTTTGTCGCTGGCCGCCGCTTCGGAATATTTTTTCGGTCCGCCCGGCGCTTGAATAAGCTGTTCCGCTTGTTCCAAGAGCAGCAAGTTTCGCTTCAATTCTTCCTGAATGGCCTCCAGCAGCGCAGCAATCCATGGAATGTTCGAATGCTCCGTTTCTGGCGGAACATCATATTGCCGGACGACATGCTCCAGCCATTCGTTCGGCCACGGATGGCTGCGAGAGTAGTCATACAGTTTTTCGACAAGCCGCTGCAGTTGAACATCGCTCCGATCACTTGAATAGGCATCGACAAGCTTAAAAAAATCTTCATTATCCGGCCGGCTGTAGTTTTCTTCAAAAATTTCCTCCATGATTTCTTCGCGAAGCAGCGCCGCTTCCGTATCATCAAGAATCCGAAAACCGGGATCCAAGCCGATTTTATAGTAATGCGTCCTCAGCACATCGATGCAAAAGGCGTGCAAAGTGGAAATCTGTGCTCTGTTCAACAGCGATAATTGCCGGCGCAAATGCAAATTTTCAGGCTGCGCCGCCAACGCTTCTTCGAGCGCTTCCCCAATTCGCTGGCGCATTTCAGCAGCGGCCGCATTTGTAAACGTTACAACGAGAAGCCGATCCACATCGACCGGATCTTCTTCAGACAGCAATTGTTGAATGATCCGCTCAACGAGCACAGCTGTTTTTCCCGAGCCCGCCGCTGCAGCGACTAGCGTCGTTTGTCCTCTCGCCATAATCGCTTTCCACTGTTCATCTGTCCATTGGGCGTCTTTTGGCTTTGGTGGAAGACGGTTCATCATTCTCCATTCCTTTCTGCCAGCATTTTCTTAAGGATGTTTTCCGCATTTTCAGCTTTTAATAGACGATAATCGTTTTCCGCAAACGATTGATCAAATTGACAGAGCGGGCGAAATTCACAAAACGTGCACGGCGTCTCTTTTTTATACCGGTAAGGCGATATGTCGACGACTCCGCGCGTTAACTCCGTTCCGATTGTTTTTGTCATTCGGCGGACGTGCGAACGAATCGCGTCGAATTCTTCACGCGTCGCCGCTTTTGAATATTTCGTCGGCTTGCCGTCTTTTTTCAATCCGAACGGAATGATGTCGGAATGCTTTTCGGCGATTTGATTGTCCATCAGTTCAAGCGCTTCAAGGTCATGGAGCACAAGCCCATTCATTTTAAACTTTTTGAATCGTTCTTCTTCAATTTTTTCTTCTGATAACGGGTGTTCCGACTGAATCATCGGATTATGAATATGAAAATATAAAACTCCGGCGGGAATGGCTTTTTGGCCAAGCCACCGCGGCGCATTCGCAATGACAACATCCAAATACGCAAGCATTTGCAGTGAAATTCCGTAATACACTTCCGCCAAATCCAAATCGCGGGCACTCGATTTATAGTCGATGACGCGCAAATACAAGCCTTCGGCGCCAATCGCTTGATCGACCCGGTCAATGCGGCCGCGAACTTCCACTTTTACGCCATTGTCCAACGCATAGGTTATCGGCGGCATCGGCCCTTTCGGACCGAATTCAAGTTCATGGCCGACTGGAGTGAAGCCGCTTCGGCGCGCTTGTTTCGCCAAAACAGACACCGCTCGTCCAACAACTTGTTTTAATTTTCTCATTAAATAATGGTATCGATTTGAACTTAACAAAATTTCATGCTGGATTTTCGGCGCCAGAAATTGAACCGTCTGATCGGCCATATGGAAACATTGTTCATCGGATAAAGATGCCCATTCCACCTTTCGCTGCCTCAAATCTTGAGCAATGACATTGAGGGCATCATGAAACAGCTGGCCGATATCCGGCGCGCGAAATGAAAACAGTTGTCTTTCTTTCAAAAGCAATCCATGCGAAGCGAACTGTTGGAATGGACAAGATTGAAACCGTTCCATTCTCGAAACGCTCATGGAAATGACATCGCCGTACAAAGCCAGGCTTGTCTCTTTTGAAAGGGGCTGCGCCGCATTTTTATAAAAAATGCTTCGCTGCAGCAGACGAAGTTTTGATGATTGTTTTTGCTCAACGAACCAATTGTACGCATGCCACCAAACCGATGCGATCGGATAGCCTCTTCGCCAGTTTCGAATCATTCCCGTCAGCATCGAAAAACTTTGCTTCGGCGTCGCAAGAAACATGAACTGATCCTCATCGGTGTGAGGCTCCAACGTCCATAATTGTTCCTTTAATGACGGAAACAGCTCTTTTATTCTCGTGATGACGGGAGACGGGAAAAGCGCTTTTCCTTCTTCGTCTGCTAATGGATAGCTGATGTGCAGCAATTCTTCCGCAGTCGATAGCGCCAAATAAATGTAAAATTGTTCATCGAGAAGCCGCCGCGTGCTTGTTGGCGCAAGGGCAATGCCCATCTCGGCCAAAACATCGCGATCGGTTTCCGTCAATAAACCGTCTTCAACCGGTTTCGCAGGCAACACGCCTTCATTGGCCCCTAGCAGAAACACACACTTTACATCGGTGTAGCGAGACCGATCAACGCTTCCGATCAGCACTTGATCCAACGAAGGCGGTACAAGTGAAAATTTCATGCTTTCCAAACCGGAATCAACAATTTTTGCAAACAAATCGACCGTCATCGCTTCTTCTCCAATTATTTCAACAATTTCATCAAGCAGGCGAATGACGGCTTTCCACGCTTGATCATGCTCTTGCGCCGTTTTTAAATCCCCTTCTTCTTCTGCTTTCGCAAGCCAAAAGTGCAATTTATCTGGAATCTGAAGCGCAAGCAGGCATTCATAGATGGCTTTCGCCATCTCTCTGCCTGTCTGCGCCCGGCGCATTTGCTTTTCAAACTGAGAAAGCGGTTCATGAATGAGGGTGCGCAGCTCATACATTCGCTCTATAAAGCGCTTGTCTTCCACATTTGTTTCATTGTTCATCAGCTGCTGCCACAGCAAATCATTTTTCCAGCGGCTGCCTTGCAGCCCCAGCTTTAAAACAAAATTTTCAAGCTGATCGAAATCCATTCTTGCCTGATCGAGCTGCTCAAATGAATCAAGCGGAATAAAAAAATCTGTTTTCACTGCACGAAACAACGGCTCATATCCATAATTTCCAACGATGGCATCCAACATTGAACGAATCAATTCCACTAACGGATGATGGAGCATCGGGCGCTTTTCATCAATGAAAAAGGGAATGCCGTAATCGGCAAATATCGTTTCGATCAAATGGTGATAAGCGTCAACATCCCTCGTCATCACACCAATTTCCTGAAAGGCGTAATCTTTGTCTCTGACGAGCGAGATGATTTCGCGCGCAGCCGCATCAACTTCGGCACGGCGATTCACCGCAGCCGACAGTCGTACGGCATTTCCTTCATGCAATGATTTCGTCGGTCTTTTTTCATATTGATATTCTAAAAAACTAAGCTCATGGCGGAGAAACCGATGCGGTGTCCGTAAAATCTGCGGCGGTTCAATGGCGATGCCGTTTTCTTTTGCCATTTGTACGAGCGCCCGGTAATTTCTTGCATTTTCATGAAACAAATCCAGTTCGCCCGGCGGCTGTTCAGCCGGCGCTTCCATCGTGCACGTAAAGGTGACCCGCTCCGCATGTCTCATCAGCATTTCCAGCACGACGTATTCATTGGGCGTAAAACTATGAAAGCCGTCGACCCAAATCTCTGCATTGGCAATATAAGCGGAAGACGGTATTTTTTCAGCCAGCAATGCCAAGTAATCTTCCGCATCAACGTATTGGCCTTTAAGCGCTTCAACGAACTCCCGATAAATTAGCTGCAAATCATGAAGCTTATCGCGCAATGCCTGATTTGAATCATGCTCAAGCGCAATCGCATTCGGATCCAAGCAGTAGCGCTTAAATTCCGCAATCATTTCAGCAGTTTTATCGATAAATCCCGCCTTATCTGCAGCGGTTTGAAACGCGCGAAATTCATCGCGATGATTCTCAATGATTTTGCGCAGCATCATATTCGTGCCGACTGACGTTAAATGTGTGCGCGCTAACCCCCCGGCTTCTTGCAGCACTTTCCATGCCAGGCGCGTAAAGCTGAAGACTTGAGCGCGAATCAGTCCAACGATCCTGTCTGAGCGAAGCAATGCTTTTTCTGATTGAAACGTCATTTGATCGGGCACTAAATAAATGAGCGGCGAACCTTGCGGATCCTCTTCAAGCCGCTCATGAATTTCTTTAAAGCATTGATAGGTTTTGCCATAGCCGGACCGTCCGATAATAAAGCGTATGCTCATGGAAATCCCCCGCATTTTATATGTTTTGATGCAATTTTTCCAAAAAACGAAACCACGATTCCTGTTTGCGGTATGCTGCCTGCGCTTCCTCAACCGTCGTCTGTTTAAAATATAATTTCGCTCCCGGCGCCGCCTGGGCGATTTGCGGCAAATCAGCGGATATAACAGTGCCGATAATCGGATAGCCGCCGGTCGTCTGCCGGTCAGCCATTAATAGAATCGGTTCGCCAGATGCAGGCACTTGTATGCTGCCAAATCCCATCGCTTCTGAACGAAGGCTTTCTTTCTTTTTATAAAAAAGGCGCGGTCCTCTTAGCCGATATCCCATTCTGTCAGACTGCCTCGCCACCGTAAACGGCTCCGAAAGAAAACGCCGAATCGTTTCATCGCTGAAAAAGTCCAGGTGCGGACCTAAAATGACGCGTGCATCAATCCGATCGGAATATTCGGGAATATCGCTTGGCTTCAGCGTCCTTCTTATCGTCAGCTGTTCGGAAACTTGTTTTTTTCCATATAAGGTGTCCCCTTTTTGCAGCGGACGCCCTTCAAGACCGCCCATTTTTGTTTTTGTTTCAGTCGCCTGGCTCCCAAACACATAAGGGAGCGCAAATTCTCCGGCAACGCTGAGATAAGCTCTTGTTCCCGCAATGTTTTTTCCAAACGTCAGCATATCTCCGCGCTTCAAACGAATGCCCGTCCACATTGGCGCCGGGCTGCCGTTCACTTTTGGAGACAAATCAGCTCCACATATTGCAATCGTCACATCATTTTCAACATAAAGGGATGGGCCAGCCAGCGTAATTTCCAAGACGGCCGCATCAAGCCGGTTTCCAACTAAAAGATTGGCCGCGCGATGGGAAAACGTGTCCATCGCGCCGGAAACCGGAATGCCGAGCGATTGGAAACCCTTTCTTCCACCATCTTGAAACGTTGTAAAAAGCCCGCCTTTCTGCACCGAAAAAATGGGAATCGACATTATTCATCACCAATTTTAGCGATATAAACGTTTTCTTTTTCCAACAGCCGTTTTAATGTCGAAGCGAATTGCGGAGCATATGGCCCATCGCCGTGAATGCACACCGTATCCGCCCGGATATCCACTTCTTCACCTGTGACAGCGCGCACTTTTCCCGTTTTTATAATTTGCAAAATTTGTTGTGCAGCTTCCACTGCGTCTTGGATGAGCGCATTCGCTTCCGTTCTCGGCGTTAGCGTGCCATCTGCTTGATATGTCCTGTCAGCGAAAACTTCATGAGCCACTTTTAAACCGGTTTCCTCTCCTGCTTTGCACAACTCGCTGCCTGCCAAGCCATAAAGAATCAAATGTTTATCCACCGCTTTCACGGCTTTTGCAATCGCAAATGATACATCGCGGTTTCGAGCCGCAATATTGTATAAGGCTCCGTGCGGTTTAACGTGATTCAGTTTTACGCCGTGAACTTCAGCAATCGTTTTTAACGCGCCTAATTGATAGATGGTGAGATTATAAATCTCATCAGGCGCAACCTGCATCTCTCGGCGCCCGAAGCCGGCCAAATCCTGAAAACCGGGATGGGCGCCGACAGCAAGCTGATGTTCAGCGGCAAGTTTGACAGTTTTGGCAATGACGTTATGATCTCCTGCATGATAGCCGCAAGCAATATTAACAGAAGTAACATGCTGAAACAGTTCTGCATCGCTTCCAAGCGTATAATGGCCAAAACTTTCCCCTGCATCGCAGTTTAAATCAATTCGATACATGCGAATCACCTATGTATTCCGTTGTTTTTACACAAAAAACGCCACGGATCACTTCTTTTTCGATGTTGGTATAATCATCATAAGAAATCGGATAAAAACGCACATAGTTGCCTGCTGACAACAAAATCGCCGGCTTCCGATCCGGATCGTACAATCGGATGGGCGTTTTCCCAATGATTCTCCACCCGCCTGGCGATTGCAGAGGGTAAACTCCCGTCTGTTCGCCAGCAATGCCAACCGAGCCGGCCGAAACATTCAGACGCGGAGAAGCTAAGCGCGGAGCGGCAATTCGTTTATCCATCCCTCCTAAATAAGGAAAACCTGGCAAAAATCCAAGCATATAAATGTAGTAAAGTCGATTGGCATGCAATGAAACCACTTCATTCGCCGCCAGCTGATTCATTTGAGCGACATCATCAAGATCAAGATTAAACGGTTCTTCATAACAGACTGGAATATGATATACGATGGGAGCTTTCACAGCAGCCTCATCCAATTCAGACAGGATTGTTTTCAACTCTGCACACAAGGCCGGATAGGTCCATTCAAATGGATCATAAAAAATGGCGAGTGTTGCATAGCCGGGAATGATATCCGTAATTCCGCCCAACGCGCTTGATTCAATTTGTTCCTTGAAATTCATCATTTTTCGACTTCGTTCTGGCGACGGTTCGCTGCCGAATGAAATCCGTATTCCGCAGTCGCCAATTGGAGAAAATTGCTGTTCCAAAGCATTCATTCCTCCCAAATCAACCCATCGCATGCTGTTACAATCTATCATACTATGAAAAATGAATGATTGCGATTTGTAAAATCTTGCAAGCATAAAAAGCCGTTTTTGTCGAACGAGCCAACATAAGCCAACTTCATTTTTCAAACACATCGGCTATTATTTAATAAAGAATGCCAATTGTATTCAAATTTGCTTCTTTATCGATTATACTTACTTGGGACAACTACTTGAATTGAAATGAAGGCAAGGGAGTTTATCGAGATGACCTATGAATTATCTAATTTCAAAGAACACGTGATAACGGAGCAAATATTGCAGCATTCCACTGATTTGATTTCGCTGCATGCTCGTTCCGGAGCCATCGTTTACGCTTCACCATCCATTTTTGTGTTGCTCGGTTATGATGAAAAAGAACTTATCGGAAAATCAGTCGCTGATTTCCTTCATCCAGATGATCGGGCGCGGCTGTCGACGCATCGAACGGAGTACTATTTTCATAAGTATGTGTCGGCCCGCATTCGCAGAAAAGAAGGGGACTACATTTGGGTGGAAACCATAATGCAGCCCTTGAAATATTTTACGGATGGCGGAGACGATCTTATTTTATGCATCTCTCGCGACATAACGGCTCGAAAAATCGCTGAAGACGAATTGAATGAAATCGTTGAGCGGTATCGCCGGCTTGTTGAATACTCCCATGACACGATTGGAATTATTACGAAAAAAGGGACGATTACATACATTAACGAAACCGGCAAAAAACTGTTTGGCGCGACAAGCACAAGTGAAATAATCGGCAAAACCATCTATGAATTTACGCCGGCATATGACCATGAAAAAATTAAAAAATTTATCGTGAACAATGGATTGTATAAAGATGTTTCTGATTTTATTGAGACGTCGTTAATCCGTCTCGATAATGAAGTGCGGCTCATCGATATGAAATTTACAATGCTCAGCCATCGAAAAAAAAGAAAGCAGCTGATTATTCGAGACATTACCGATCGCAAACTAACGGAAGAAAAGCTTCAACAAACGGAAAAATTATCTGTCGTCGGACATCTAGCCGCTGGAATTGCACATGAAATCCGCAATCCCCTTACTGCAATTAAAGGTTTTACCCAGCTTTTAAAAGAAGAATACAATACGAGCTATGCCGATGTCATGATCGCTGAACTCGATCGAATTGACAAAATTGTTGGCGATTTATTAATTTTGGCAAAACCTGAAATTCAAGAGTTTCAAACCTCAAACCTGAATGAGCTGATCCAAGATCTGTACGATTTGCTAAAAACGCAGGCCATTATGAACAACATTGAATTGACGATCGACTTCTCGCATGAAAACATTCTGATTGAATGCGAACAAGATAAATTAAAACAAGTGTTTATCAATATTATTAAAAATTCATTAGAAGCGATTGAAAAAAATGGGGAAATTTCCATTGCATGTGAAAAAATTGTCGAAAAAAACGAAGTTCGCGTAACGATTCGCGACAATGGGATCGGAATTCCTCCAGAGCGATTGCCCAAATTGGGTGAGCCTTTTTACAGCACAAAAGAAAAAGGAACCGGGCTCGGACTGATGATCTGCAAAAAAATTATAAAAGATCACAACGGCACGCTTCATATTTCAAGCAAATTGAATGAAGGAACCGTTGTGACCATTACATTGCCAATCCGTCAAAAAAACTAATGGCTTAATTCGCATCAAGCTCTAAAAATATGTTTTTCACTTTCGGTACGACAAATTTGCTGCCGCCGCGGTTTTCAACATTTTCAATCATCATCGCGACAAGCAATTCTGGATTATCATTATCGTATGCAACGAAAAAACCATTTTCTTTGCCTTCTTCATCTTTGCTTTGTTTCAACTCGGCTGTACCGGTTTTTCCAGCCATTTGCTTTCCAGAAATTTTTGCATCCGCGCCTGTTCCATCAGGATGATTGACGACTTGAACGAGCAAATCATTGACAAAAGCCGCCGTTTCCTTTTTTGCTGCTGTTTTTTTCCATACTTTAGGCAAGTCGTTTGCGTCATTTTTAACTAACACTGGGGCAAGCAAATCCCCATCGTTAATAAACGGAGTGTAGGCAAGCGCGATATGCAAAATGCTCATTTGCACTTTGCCTTGTCCGTAGCCTGCATCGGCAAGTTCAATTTCATTTTCAATCGAATCTTCGGTTATTTTTGACGTTTTGATTGGATATTCGAACGGGAGCGCTTCATCAAACCCAAACTGCTTCGCATGCTCAAGAAGCGCTTTCTCGCCAGTTTTTAAAGCCGCCTGCGCAAAATAAACGTTGTCTGATAAAATCATTGCCGTTTCAAAATCAACCGGTTTTCCCGGATCGGTCACACGGGTAATAAAATAATCTCCCCAAGCAGCATCTTTTTGCCAGCTTAATCCACTCAGTTCAATCGCTGTATCTTTGTCAACCGCACCGGCATCCAGCGCTGCAGCCCCAGTAACCGGTTTTATGACTGAACCGGGCGCATACGTAGTGGCAAACCGATTCAACAGCGGTTTTTCCGGATCATCATTCAATTTCTGCCATTGCTCATTTGACAGGCCAAGCACAAACCAATTTGGATCATAGGCGGGGCTGTTGACGAGCGCGAGCACTTCTCCAGTTTTTGGATCAATCGCAGCTGCTGTTCCAGATTCGCCGTCCAATTCTTTAAATGCTCGTTTTTGGATCTCACGGTCAATCGTCAATGCAATCGTCTCGCCGTGAATCGGTTCTTGCCTGGCAATTTCATGCTTTTCATTGCCTTCTTCATCGGTAATGTAAATCCGTCCGCCATCTTGGCCTCTCAGCTTGTCTTCAAACACTTTTTCCAAACCGTTTTTACCAATTTGATCGCCTTCTCGATAGCCTTTTTCTTTCAATTCTTCCAATTCTTCCGCATTGATTTCCTGAACGTAGCCAATGAGGTGAGCAGCGGCTTCTTTTAACGGGTAAATTCGCGCATCCGTTTCCAAATATGTAACGCCATCGATTTCCAGCAATTGCTCGAGACGGCTATCTTCCTTTGAAATTGTTGCGATCGGCACAAATGTGTCCGGTCTCACCCATGAAGCATTTCGTTTCGCTTCAACCGTCTCCAATGGAAGATTTAATTGTTCAGCCAATTTTTCAAGGGCGCCCGATTCATTTTCAGGAAGCCGCTCCGGCACGATTCCAATGCTCAGCGCCTTGCCGTTGACCGCCAGCCCTTCACCGCTGCGATCAACGATTTCGCCCCGCTTTGCCGGCAGCGTTTCAACTCGAACTTTATCCCCTTCTTCCATCGATGGGAAGATCATGGATGGATTCCAGTTGATCCGCCAGCGTTCTTCTTCATCAACGGTCTCTTTCACTAAAGAAAACCGATGTTTAAATGAAAGCTCGCCAGCAAGCGTATTCATTTGAATGGCGTACGGCGCTTCAACTTTCTGATCTTCAGGCGAATCCAGCCCATCTTCCGGGATTTGCAGCTCAACGGCTAAATCTGTCAAACGTATCCCATCATAAATTGTTTGATAGCGCTCAACAAACGTTTCTTTATCGATCGCATCTTTAGACTGCGCGGATAATTGCTCATACATCTTTTCAAAATTTTGTTCATTCCACAATTTGATGTACTCCAATGCCGCTTCTTCCGGCGTCTGCTCCTTGCTGCAGGCAGCCAGGGCCAAAAGAGCCATACTTAACAAAACGAGAAAAATTCCTTTTCTTTTTTTCACATTTTTTCCCCCTTACATAATGATTGCTCCTCATATTGATGTTTTCAATGCATGATGAATTTTAATGAATTATCAGCAACGAGGGCATATTCCTTATTTCATGAGCCAATGAAACCTTTTCTAAAACCTTTAAAAATCGAGTGCAAACTTTAGGGGCCTGACGCCGCGCAATCTGCAGCCGGACATTGGCGATTCATCAAAATGACCCTTGACGAATCGATCTCACGGCCGCACATATAAACCGCTGTTCACCCGTCTGTTTGCATGCCGCCGTCCTTCTGGCTATGGCCAAGCCGTCACTCTGCGCGTTTCGTTTTCGCTTTCTGCTGCACGCTTTTCTCCTTCAGCTTCATTTCTAAATACTTTCCTCCAATCCACAATAAAACCGTCAATACTGTAACAACAATCAATTCAGCCGGGCTTTTTAACAAATCGAAAAAATCGTGGCCAATATAAGATACGATAAAAATCATCACCATTTTTCCAAGAGTCACAGACAAAATAAAACTAATTGGATTCATTTGCGAAAAACCGGCTACAACGTTTACGATGGCTGATGGGGTAAATGGAAAGCAGTAGAGAAGAAAAACCGTTCCAAACCCTCTGCGTTCAAACCAATTCATGGTTGACTGGAGCTTATCAAATTTTACAACATATTTGATCAAGCGGTGTCTGGCAAATTTTCGGATGATAAAAAACACTGTTATCGAACCAAGGCTGACGCCCACCCATGAATAAAGAAACCCAAATGCAAAGCCATATGCCAACGCATTTCCCGCTACAAAAATAAGCAGCGGCAAAAATGGCAAAAAAGCCTCCAAAAATGGAAGTAAAATGCCCGGAAGCGGACCGAGCGCACGATACTGCTCTAAAAAATCTTTAATGTTTTCCTCTGTAAACGTTTGTTTGATTAACTCCAGATCCATACAAGTTCCCCTTTAAATCGATACATTTCTTCACATTTCCAATGATCCCTTCGAGATCAGGAGTTCGTGAAAATACGCTTGGAATGATCCCTCATACTATTGTAACATGTTCATCTTGAAATGCCTTT
This sequence comes from uncultured Caryophanales bacterium, assembly GCA_937983115.1. Lineage (GTDB taxonomy): Bacteria > Bacillota > Bacilli > Bacillales > UBA6769 > Pueribacillus. The sequence continues at coordinate 8,118 of CALKAO010000055.1, read as the reverse complement.
TGAAATCAATTACGTTAAAGTTAGTATACTTAAGAAAGGAACATCAATATGAATGAAATTTTGAAAAAAATACAGCTGAGCATCCTCGCCATCTTCATCGTTGCCGGATGCGGAATCGATCCATCCAAACGAATCGAAGGCACGGGCAAAATTGACAACGTCCCTTTTGAACGCGTGTCCATCGATGAAACCCCTGAAGAAATAAAAGCAACCATTGAATATAAAAATCGTGAAAAAGCGACATACGTCCTCCCCAGCGGCGATGAATATTACATCATCGTATCAAGAGGCGAACAGCCGACAAGCGGCTATGAAGTCGAAATCTTAATGATTGAAGATTGGGGCGACTCGCTCCATGTGATGTACAAGTTTAAAGATCCCGCTGATGATGAACTCGTATCGCCAACGCTTACCTTTCCTGTAGACATTGTTAAAATTCCCAGAATGGAGAAGCAAATTTTATTTAAACTTGTGGAACATGAAAATGAACGGGATCGAGGGCTTGACATAAATTTATAGCGCTTTTGCCCAAAGCCATGCCTTCTTGCAATAGGCTTTCAAAAACGGCAATGAAACGATCTTGCGCTAAAATTCATCACGCGTGGCATGGCAGCGCAAAACTAATTCCATTTTAAACCGCTTTCGCTTCAAAAAGCCGTTCAACTTTGTCAAAAATATGAAATGATCAATTAAAAATCAATCCTCTAGTGCTGCTGCGAACGTTATCCTCGCACATCCAAATGTTCACGTTATGTTGCACAGGACGAAAGGCATGAGGCAAACGAAAAACCTGCGTTCGCAACTTTTTCATTGATTGGCAGGCGAATGAACAAATGAAAAAATAAAAAAATGAAAAAATAAGGACCTAGAACAGCATAAGGTCCTTGTTTGCTTCTGCTTTTTTAAGTTTAGTCAATACATCGTGCTTGGCAAAAAGAGCGCTAATTGTGGAAAAAGATAAAGCAATGCAATGAGCGAAAGAATCGGAATGATAAACAGAAATGACCCTTTAAAAATTTGTTCTAACGATAATTCTGGAGCCACTCCCCTGAGCACAAAGACATTCATTCCAATCGGAGGCGTCATCATGGCCAATTCTATAATCAGCACAATAATCACCCCGAACCAAATGAAATCGAACCCCATCATGCTGATTAACGGCAAAATAATCGGAATCGTTACGACAACCATGGCAAGCGCATCCATCATTGCACCTAAAAACAAATAAATGAGGACGATAACGGCAAACAAAGCATAATGCGGCAAAGACAAACCATTTAAAAAATTAGCCAGCAGGAGCGGAATTTTCGTAATCGTAAAAAAATAATTTAATAGAAAAGCCATAATAATTATCGCAAATAAAAAGCTTGTTGTTTTTAACGTGTTTGACATGGCAGCGACTAATGTTTTAAACGTTAATTTTTTTCGTATAAGAGCGATAAGAAAAGTCGCAAACGCTCCAATTCCAGCAGCTTCTGTTGGATTAAAAACTCCAATATACATTCCTCCGATAACGATAAAAAATAAAATAAGAACCCAAACCGTTGAGCGCAGCGAAAGAAGCCGTTCTTTCCATGTCATTTTCGTATCCACGCGAGGCGCCCACTCAGGCTTTATCAGCACAACAACATAAATGGTCAAGAAGTATAAAAGCATTAAAACAATTCCTGGCACAATTCCTGCAATTAACAGCTGTCCGATCGACTGTTCGGTCAACATCCCATAAATAATAAATAAAGTGCTGGGCGGAATCAGAGGTCCAAGCGTACCTCCCGCAACAATCGCGCCTCCAACAAGTGATTTGTGATACCCAGAACGAAGCATTTCTTTTGAGGCAATAACGCCCATTGTCGCAGTATTAGCCAAACTTGAACCCGAAGCAGCGGCAAATAATGCTGAGGAGCCGACCGCAGCCATGCCCAAGCCGCCCCTCAGCCTGCTTAGCCAAGCGCGAAACGTATTAAACAGCTCTGAACTTATTCCGCAGACATATAACAGTTCCCCCATTAAAACAAACATTGGAATTGTGCTCAAAGTATAACTAAAGCTATGATCCCAAACGATCGTTTCAACTGCAGCTTGAAATGTATTCCAATCTTTTAAATAAAGAATTCCAATCAATGCGGGTAAAACCATTGAAATGGCGATCGGAACCCGCAAAAACATGAAAACAAGCATAATGATTAAACCGAGAAATCCAACCATCTCATACGACATCGCTCACGTCACCTCTTTCCTTGTTTCTTATTCGCATCAAAAAATTGAACAGCTGAATCAATCATTTTTAATAGCGCCTGCAATCCCCACATTGCAAAGCCAATAACGATAATCAAATCAAACGGATAATATGGAATTTCGAGCAAGCTTGTACTCAATTTCAATTCATGTCTATGATTCAAAAACACACCGATGAAAATATAACTAATCATGAAAGTCATAATCGCGGTTAGCAAACTGCTAAAAACATCGAGGCTTTGCTGCACTTTTTTAGGCATTCTATCAACCAGCAATCCGATTGCGATATGCCCGCCAACTTTTTGCGTATAAGCGAGGCCGCACATAATTAAAACGACCATTCCCAACTGAACGATTTCAACATCGCCTAAAAGCGGTTTGTAAACCAATCGTCTGATGACGGCGAATGCTACAAAAAACATCATAAACGCCATGACAGCCAGCGCAATTGCTCTCGTTAAATTCGTTAAAAAATCAATCGTCTTGATCAGCAAGTCCGACGCCTCCTATATCGGAAATGAGAAGCTTCCAATCCGATTCAGGCTCGGATTAGAAGCTATTATCTTCAAAACGGAGTTGGCATGCCTTCTTCTTCCATCATGTTCAATAAATCATCAACCATCTGCTGGCCTGGATAGCCTCTTTTTTCTGCATCTTCAATCCAGGCATCCCAAGATGCTTTTCCAGCTTCTTTAAAGCGCTTCATTTCTTCATCAGACAAAGTGATGATTTCCCCTCGGTTTTTAATCGCCTTTTCTAGCTCTTCGTAAGACATTTCAAGTTCGGTTTCATAGCTTTTTGTAAAAAGCTCAGAAAGCGCTGGATTCAATTCTTCGTCAAAAAGCTTCTGCAAGTCATCGGGCAGTTTTTCATAAAATTCCTTATTCATAATGGGAATCATCGGAGTGACAGACACGCTTAATTTTGTAATGTAAGGTGCAGGTTCAAAAAATTTCATTCCGACTGAACCGATCGGCGTATAAAACGTTGCGTCGACTTGCTTCTTTTGAAGGCCCTCATAAGTATCGTCTGTTGTAAGTGTAACCGGAACTCCATCCAAAGCTTTCGCCAATTCGGTTTCGCTTTTTCCGCTGGCCCGAATTTTTAGTCCGTTTAAATCCTCAACAGATGTTATCGGTTTCACAGCAAACAAATCATACGGATCGGTTGCTGTTGGCGCCATAACAATAACATCCGTTAAATTTTCAACCGCATATTTTTCTCCAAATTTTTTCATAATTTTTGATGCATCAGACGCGCTTTCAAAAGCGAATGGCAAATTTCCAATCGTGTATGGGAAAAAATCCGTATCATAAAAATAGTTTGTAACAAGCAAACTCAGCTCATATAATCCGCCCTTCACATCTTGATAGACAGATGATGATTTTCCGAGTGAACCGCCATGATAAATATTGACTTTGACACGGCCATTTGTTTTTTCTTCCACTAATTCTTTCCAAGGCTCATAAACGTTGTAGACGTAATGGTGTGTTGAACTTGCCCAATTGTTAATATTCAGTTCAAAAACCCCATCACTCCCGCCGGAACTCGATAAATCAGTCCCTGTTTCGCTGTCGCTTCCACACGCTGCCAGCAAGCCAATGAGCAAAATAACAATCACGCCAAAACTTTTTCTTATCAACATATACAACCCTCCTCAGCATTAATGTTTATTAATTCATTTGAAAAGTAATGCTAAAGACTATTAGAAAAAAATAAAAAAAGCAAACGGCTGCACAGGAGTCATTCGATAAAACATGGACGAAATCACAGACTGTGCCATCCATTTGCTTGTTCATTGGAAAAAAGTATCGATTATGCGCATTGGCCATGGATTTTTAAAAAGAAATTGAAGTGATCATGGATGCAATCGAGCAGTTTTATATTTCCAGCTGAACCGAACGCTCAATTCGTTTGCAAAAGATTTCATTCTTTCGATTTCCTCGAATGATAGACAGAAAAAAATCTTCAAGATGAGCAAAAAGCGGCATTTCAAAAAAACTGTAGAGAAAAAATCAATTTTCAATTATGTTCTGGACAAGCCCCCCTCTCATTTTTTATCTGTTGACATCCAACCGAAGTGCTTCGCATTTATTTGCTTTCAGCAAAAATGCGATTGAAGGTAAATCCGTTATACCCGCAATCTTTTAACAATTTGCGATAATTTCCAAGGCCGCCCATATAAAATCTGACCGCATGTGTTTTTCCGGGTATATTCGCGCCAAAAATCCATGATTCCACTTTAGCAAACAAGGTAGCATCTGCAATTTCCTTGCATAAAGCAAGCCAGTCATTTTCTGCCTTTTCGGTTGGTTCAATGGTTGAAATTTTATTTTTTAATAAAAATTCCACTGTATCCGAAATCCACTCAACTTGTGTTTCAATCGTCGGTATAAGATTTGTAAAGGGGCCGTTTGGACCGAGAATCATGAACAGGTTTGGAAAGTCTGTATTTGTCATGCCAAGATAGCCGGTTGGACCGTCAGACCATTTTTCACTTAGTCTCACACCCCTGCGTCCACGGATATCAATTTTATTGTAGTTCCCTTCAACTGCATCAAAACCCGTTGCATAAATGATGACATCTAATTCATGCTCGCCATCAGTTGTACGGATCCCATTTGGCGTAATTTCAACAATTGGAAATGTTTTTATATCGACAAGGGAAACATTGCCGCGGTTAAATGTTTCAAAATAGCCATTGTCACAAAGCGGGCGCTTTGCATAATATTGTGTTGGCGTCAATTTTTCAGCTGTTTCAGGGTCTTTCACGATCTCTTTAATCTTCTTGCGAATAAATGCCGCTGCCGCCTCATTCGCTTCAGGATTTGTCGCGATATCACTGAATGTTCCAAACATAAAACGGAAACCGCCGCCTTTTTTCCACGCTTCTTCAAAAACCCGATTCCGTTCTTCTTCCGAAACAGACATGGCCGGTGTCGTACTTTCTTTAAAACCAAAAGCGACCATCGATTCTTTTGTCTCTTTCCAAATTTGATCATAGTTCCTTTTGATTTCATCAATTTCTTCTTTGGACTGCTGGCGCTTGCCAACAGGGACACTGTATTGTGCGGATCGCTGGAAGACGGTTAAATGTCCAACTTCCGGAGCAATGGCTGTAATCAATTGAACTCCGGAAGAACCTGTTCCAATAACGCCAACGCGCTTTCCTTTTAAATCAACGCCGGATTCCGGCCAGGCCCCAGTATGATATTGTTCTCCTTTAAAAGTGTCTCTTCCTTTAAAATTAGGGATATTTGCAGCTGACAGCAAGCCGAGGCCGAACACAATATATTTGGCAAAAACAACATCATTTTTGTCGGTTGTCACTTTCCATATGTTGTCTTCCTCCAAAAAATGGGCAGTGGCAACTTTCGTATTAAATTTAATGCTTCTGCGCAAGTCAAACCGTTCTGCAACATGCCTCATATAATCTAATATTTCCGGCTGGGTTAAGTAGTTTTCTTTCCAAGTCCATTCTTGCAGGAGTTCCTTGTCAAATGAATAGCGATAAACAAAACTTTCACTATCAGAAAGAGCCCCGGGATAGCGATTCCAATACCATGTACCGCCTACGTCTCCGCCTTTTTCAAACCCCTGCACGTCTAAACCGAGAATATTTCTTAACCGGTGGATGGTATACAATCCACCGAAACCAGCACCGACAACAACTGCATCGATTACTTTTTTCTCCTGGCTAGCCATATTCAAGCCCCCATTTTATCCTTGAAGTTTTTGATACCATTCGGCAATTCTCTCGATTTCTTCATCAGCTTCTTTCGCACGCCCTGCCAAGAATGGGAAAACATGCTGCATGCCATCAGCAACAGATAAAGTGGTTTGAACGCCAGCTTTTTTTGCAGCTTCATGGACACGGCGGGCATCATCCAACAACGCTTCATCACCGCCAGCATTGATGTAAAGCGGCGGGAAATCAGTAAAATCAGCATATAATGGGTTCACTAATGGGTTTGTCCGTTTTTCTGCATCGTCGCCGATATACATGGAAATCATTCCTTCTAAAAGCGGTTTATCAATTAAGGCGTCAGTTTCCAAATTGCTGTCAAGAGTTTCACCTTTCAACTCCATATCCAGCCATGGTGAAAAGGCAATAACAGCGCCAGGCAATTCAAGTCCATGATTTTTAAAGTTTAAAACAGAAGCAATAGCTAAGTTGCCTCCAGCTGAGTCTCCGATTGTTGCAATATCTTTCGCTTTATAGCCTCGGTCAAGCAATTCTTTATAAACAGCCAGCGCATCTTCCAATTGTGATGGAAATGGATTTTCAGGCGAACGGCGATAATCCAGCACAACAGATGTCACATTTAATGCTTTTGCAACATGTCCAGCCAGTTTTCTATGACTTGCAGCCGAACCAACAGCAAATCCACCGCCATGGGTGTAAATTAAAACTTTAGATTTGTCAGCGCCAATCGGATTCGCCCAAATTGCTTCTACACCAGCAATTGCATCAGACTTATAAGTCACATTTTCCGGTTCAAGAGTCGGCTTTTCCCACTCATCAAAAATGCTGCGGAAATCCGCAATGGTATAATCTGGATTCGCTTTTAGCCGGTCACTCCATTCCTTGTAAAGCGCTCTCAAATAATCGGCCTGTTTTGTAATCATCATCAAACCTCCTAAAAATTTTATTATCCCAATCTTTTCAATTTTCTTGGGTTTATCTTTTTACTCTGCAAAAAGCGTGCCAAAAATTTTTCCTATAATCACGCGCTTTTCTTTTTATTGGTGTCTCAATTTTCGAACATTTGAAGCAAAAAATCGCCATTGCTTTTTTATTTTTACAGTCTGTCTCATTTTTGCAACACGAATCCTATTATTAAGATAAATTGCCAATATTAATGTTTTAATTGAGTTTTCCGCAGCCTTCTTGTATAATTAATTTTCAGAAAAATCCGAATAATGAGGTGAACCATATGTCACTCATTCCTTTTACCGTATACGAACAGCTGTCAAAAAACGATTTATGGTACGCAAGAAAACAACAATACAACCATTGGAAAAATTTTTTGCTCCATTCAGCAAAAGAAAATCATTCATTTGCTAAAAAGCCAAGAGATCCTATCTTGCAATCTTGGCGGCGCTGTCAAACCTATGATGATTTAAATCCGTTGATTGACGGCTCGGTAAAAAATTTTTCGGATGAAAAAATTAAAGCTTTACGGAAGCAAAACGAAGTCTATCAACTCGCTTATCCAATCCTTAAAAAAGAAGGCCAAGCGCTCTCATTTTCAAAGCATGTCATTATATTCTTCGATGGCGAAGGCGCGATGCTAGACTTCTACGGCGATGCATCGGTATTCCGAAAAATGGGGGAACAAGTCAATGCAAATGTCGGAGCCATTTGGTCTGAACGTTGGGCGGGAACAAATGCGATTGGCACCTCAATTTATTTAAAACAGCCGATCCAAATCTTTTCTTCTGAACACTTTGCATTTGGCTGTCATGATTGGGTCTGTTCAGCAGCGCCAATATTGAATCCGCTTACAAAAGAGGTGATTGGCGTTGTAAATCTTTCTTCATCGATTAACAATTTTCATCCCCTTAGCCTTATGAAAGCGATTGAAATCGTTAACCAAATTGAGCGCACTTATTTTCAATTTATGCTTGGAGCGCAGGAAATTTTGCATTCTCTTTATGCAGAAACAGCAAATAAATGGAACAATCACATTGTTGCGTTATGGAATACGAACGGAAATATCATAAAGCAAAACCAAAATCATTTAATCAGCGAAGTAGAAAAAATGCTCTCTCCTGTTGTTAAAAAAAGTCTGTTTTTGCCTGAACATGATTGGGAGGAACATATGATTGAATCAATTTCATAAATTTAAGTCTTAGAGGCTCTAGGGTTTTGAAACACCA
>CALKAO010000054.1 GCA_937983115.1 uncultured Caryophanales bacterium | reverse complement strand
AAAGTTGCTGGAGGATTTGCTAGTCGATTGTGAACGGGAAATATGGATTTCAGGATACCGTTTAATTTTAACGCGAAACATTGCCAGCCATCTCGCCAACGCGGTGAAACGGGGGGCTTTTGTAAAGATATTAATCAGCCCGCCATGGAAAGAAGGATTCAAATCAGTGTATGGAGAACATGAGAAAGTGCTGGACAATTATTTCATAGTTTTTCAAGCGATCGCAAGGGCCAGCCATGATGTTGAAAGCAGCTGCGAAGTTCGTTTTACAAGCAAGCCGATTTTTAATGATACGTACAAAGTGGACGGGCACTTGATTACCGGCCCTTACATGCATAATCGCGATGAAGAATATAATCGGATAACAGCGAATGATTTTTTTACATATAATCTCACAAAGAAAAGCCGGCTTTATCGCTTGGTGGAAAATGAATATGAAACGGTTTGGGAAGAAGCGGAAGAGACGCTTGTATGGAGTGAATTTATTAAGATTGCTGATGATTTTATCCACAAAGATTTGCGCGAACGCGAAAAAATCGAGCTGATGCGAAACGCTTGTGCGCCGATAAATCAGCATGATTCGATTGCAAAAGTTGAGAAAAAATTAAATGTAAAGGTAAACCGCACGAAAGAAAAAGATGAAAGTGTTAGAGAAAAAGTTGGCTCTTTATAAAAACGTTCGCTTGAAGCGAGCTTGTTTTTTAAGCGAGAGCGGCATGGCTTTTTAAGCTGTTCTTTAAAAAAGAATAAAAACTGAACGTTCCGCTATGAATTGCTTTAAATGCCGTGGCATGTCAAGGAACAGTCGGAATAATATAAAAACGAGTATGATGCCAAAATCATACTCGTTAAGTTTTTTAGAAGCATTGAAATGATTCGATTCTGTCTAAATCGATGCCGAAGTAGACCCATCCAAATCGTCTCCAGCGGAAGCCTGCGACGGAATTGCGCCCAACAAAAGTGGGGAAAAACCAGAAAGAGTCTCTGCGCAGCCAGACGTATGTGAAGCGAAAGAGGCATCCTCTGATGGCTCCCGGATCGACGGCAAAAGTTTGAAACTGCGGCTGTTCCGGCGTGAACGATGGCGGCGGCGTCGATGGCGGCGCTGCTAGCCCGCCGCCTGGACCAGGCGGCCGTCCACCTGGCGCTCCTGGGGGTCCGGTTGGGGGAAATCCAGGCGGAATTCCTCCAGGGAACAAGTTCGGGAAAAATTGTCTTTCGTCGTTTTCATCATACATATACGGATAATAGTCATAATACATGTTTTCAAGTTCCTCCTTTCCTTCTAGCTACTATATGGTCAAATGTAACGGTTTGTATGGGCGTTTGTCTTGTTTGGAGAAAACCTTTTTTTCATCGATGCACACTAAGGTCTGGGGCCTCCCCTGTAAGCATAAAATATGAAAAAAGATTGGGGGATAGAGGAAAAATGGCCATTTCTTTTCCTGTGGAAGTCCAGACGCATCAAATCCATCTAGGCCCAAGCAAAGTCGTGTATTATCCTCAAGCTGTCCATATGCAAAATCTGTATTTTCAGCAGCTGATCAATGAAAGGATTGTGATGGAAATACAACAATTAATCAATAGACAAGCAGCGGAAATGCCGTCCCAAGTGGCAGAAATGATCGGGACGTATGAATTGAAAAACAATCAACGCGATGTTCTGAGCCTGTCATTGTCGAATTATGCCTATCATGTAAACGCTGCTCATGGCATGACGTATCTGCGGTCGCTAACGTTTGATTTGCAGCGGGGACAATTTTGCACGCTGCAAGATTTGTTTTTGCCTGAAAGTGATTATGTGATGCGCCTTTCGGAGCTTATTCATAAGCAAATGGAAGAACGCAGCATCCCGATATTCGGCGAATTTAGAGCGATCCGTTCCGACCAAGATTTTTATATCGCGGATAAAACGCTTGTTATCTATTTTCAGCTTTATGAAATCACCCCTTATGTGTTTGGATTTCCGATGTTTCCGATCTCGGTTTATGCTTTGCAGGATATCATTGATGAAAAAGGGCCGCTTGGACGAATGCTGGAAAATCGCTGAAGATGCGAAAGATGTGAAGAGGGATGCATAACGAAATGTTGATCAAAAAGTGAATGGGTTTATAAATGAAGGATCCTGGAACGACTGGCGTTTCAGGTTTATGTTTCTGCGAATTTCATGCGCCGCCGCTTCTTGCATGTTTGATAAGGCATTTTGTTATAAAAAAAGCGAAAAAGCGCTTGGATTGAAAAACGAATGCATGGCCAACGCTTTTCTTATGTTTTGCGATTGTTGCCCTATTTGCTTCGCAGGGTCGTTCGCTTTTTGAGCATATCGACTTGTTCTTGCAGGTATTCGTGCCAATCGCCGCTTTTTTATCATTATTTTTTTGTTGAACGCCTCATTGCAGGCAATTTCATCGGAGACCAGGAGTTTAAATTTCACAGCGATGGTTCGCCGCTCGCTTTAGCAGTTGCGCTGACGGCTTTTCTGCATGGTCCCTTGATCGCGATCGAACTTACATCGGTCCGCTTATTGTCTTTTTTCATACGTCATCAAATGGCTTGATAACCACTCAGTTGAGGGCATGCATTTCAAAAGATGACGGGTTTGCTTTGCAGCAGATCGCGGCAGACGGCTGTGCAGTTTACAACGAAATCTTTAACGATTACTATTAATATGAGAGGGTGCGTTCGTTCATTGGCATGGCCGTTTGGGTTTTGCGGCATTATGGAAATGCCAGCGGCGCTCGTTATCTTTATTGGTTAAAGAGACGATGGGACTAGCTTCTTAGAAAGAAGGTTTTCGATGAGCAATCAAGTCAATGTCAAGCGGATTGTCAAGATGATAGCTGTTTTGGCTGCTGTTGTGTTTGTATATATTTATTTTTCTGCTTTTTTGCCGATTTTGTTAGCCGTTTTCACGGCAATGATTTTTGAGCCGCTTATCCGTCTGTTAAAGCGGAAATTAAAAGTTGAGAAGCGGCTGCTGCCGGTTACCCTTGTTTTTACTGCTTTTTTGCTGATTTGCAGCTATACCCTTTACATTACGTTGACAAAAGTGGCGAAATCCATTTATGAATGGTTGCTGAATGTGCCAAAATATGCGCGGGAAATCCAGCATTCAGTAGATGCATTTATTATTCGGTTTAATGAATTTATCGAGGAAGTTCCTCAAGGGCATCTGATTGTTTCGGAATTGGAAAAACGTTCGGAATCATTGACCGATTCCGCATTGCAATTTGCGACGCAGCTGATCAATTCTCTTGGCATGTGGCTTCAATCGATCCCGAATTTGATTTTTGTTACGCTGATTTATTTCATTACGCTTTTTCTTATCAGCCTGGATTTTCCGAGGCTGGTCAATATTTTTTATAATTTTTTTAAAGTCGAAACGTCAAACAAGCTGCGCTATGTTTTTCAGCGCATGGGCAAAGTTTTCTTTGGCTATTGGAAAGCGCAATTTATTTTGAGCATCGGTGTGTTTGTGATTACGTATTTCAGCCTGTTATTCATTTCGCCGAATGCAGCTTTAACGATGTCGATCATTATTTGGGTTGTTGACATTATTCCTCTTTATGTAGGGCCTGCGATTATTCTTGTTCCTTGGGGCATCATCGCGATTATACTGGGGGATATGAATACCGGCATTCAGCTTCTCGTCTTGACGGTGATTTTGCTTATTTTGCGCCGCGTCATCGAGCCGAAAGTGCTTGGCGATTCCATTGGCCTTGCAGCTTTGCCAACGGTGCTGACCATGTATTTTGGGTTTGTATTTTTTGGCGTGATCGGGTTAATTTTAGGTCCGTTTGTCTATATTGCGATTCGTTCTGCCATTGAAGGCGGGCTGTTTGATCTTACGTTTTTTAAGGAAAAATAGCTGTCCGGCGATTGGAGATGCAAGCGCAAACCGCCTCAGGCATTGACAGACATCAAGCGAGGCTGTTTTATTGCAAGCAATCGGCTTTTTGCATCAAAGGCATTGATTTAGGTTTCTTATTTTGAGCATGATGTTTTTGATTTATTTTTTAACGTGCTACAATGAAACAAAAAATGAGGAAGTGAGCGCATGAAAGTCGAAGTATGGTCGGACTTTGTTTGTCCGTTTTGTTTTATTGGGAAGCGGAGATTGGAAAAAGCGCTGGCGCAGTTTCCAAATCAAGATGAGGTTGAAATTGAATTTAAAAGCTTTGAGCTGGACCCGAATGCCCCGGTTTATACAGAAAAAAGCATTTACGATTCGCTTGCAGAAAAATACGGAATGAGTGTGGATCAGGCGAAGCAAAACAGTGCTCAAATTGCGAAGCAGGCAGAACAGGAAGGGTTGGCGTTTCGTTTTGATGCGATGAAGCCGACGAATACGTTTGATGCCCATCGTTTGGCGAAGTATGCCAAAACACAAGGGAAAGAACTTGAATTGACAGAAAAGCTGCTTTATGCTTATTTTACAGAATCGAAAAATGTGGGGGATCATGAAACGCTGGCTGCCCTTGCTGAAGAAGTTGGCATTGATCGCGAAGAGGCTGAAAGCGTTTTGAAAAATAAAGACGATTATGCAAATGAGGTTCGAAAAGATTTTCAGTTGGCTCGGCAATACGGAATCACCGGCGTGCCGTTTTTTGCAATTAATGACAAATATGCCATTTCAGGGGCTCAGCCTGTTGAAACATTTGTTCGTGCACTTGAAAAAGCATGGGAAGAAGCAGCTGCAAAACCGAAGTTCGAAACAATTGAAGGTTCAAAAGGGTCTGTTTGTGCGGATGGAAATTGTGAAGTTTAATTAAAAGAAAAAGAAGTTTAAATGATTGCATCGCTCAGCCAATGAATGCAATTTTTGTCTCAGACTCTTGCCGGTTTTATGACTGGCAAGAGTTTTTTATTTGAAATGGCATGAGGCGCAAGTTTACTCACTTTTATTCAGCTGCGCATACAATAGCCCATAGGATTTCGATTAATATTGTGCGCTGTGAGGAAAGAAAGATGGTTTTCATAAAAAAGATTTTTAATAAGAAGGGCGCATACGAATCATTTAAAAGAATTCGCGCCGTTCTGGAAGACACAAAACAAATGCATTCCATCAATTCAAAAACGTATACAAAAGAACGGCATCGATTGCATAAAGAAATTGTAAGAATGATTGAAAAAGCTGATTCGCAGCCAAAGAAAGGAAAAAAACCAGCTGCGATACTCATTGGAGGAGGAACAGCTTCAGGGAAAACAACCATGCGCAAAACAATTGTAAAAAATGAATTGAACGTGAAGAAAATTATTGCAACGACTGTCGATATTGACGAAATAAAAGAATATATTCCCGAATATGCTGAATATAAGAAATCAAATCCAGCTGAGGCGGCGCGTTTAGTCCATCGCGAATCGGTTGATATTGGGGAATTATTATTAAATCGGCTTATCAAAAAAAGGAAAAATTTTGTTTACGAAAGCACGATGTCAAGAGTTCGAAAATATAAAAGGCTCGTTCAAAAATTGAAAAAGCATCGCTATGAAATTCATGTCTATCTCGTTTTTGTTCCTTTGCCAGTTGCTAAAGAGCGTGCAAAAAGACGCGCTCAATTGACAGGAAGAAAAGTGCCTCATAACGTAATTGAAAATACTCATAAACTTGCGCCTCGAACATTAAAGGCGATTAAAGATGATGTAGATCGCTATAAAGTATATGACAATCAAAATGGCATGAAATTGATTGCCGGCAATGAGTTGGCCCAGTTTTTAAAACAGAAATAATCAGTGTTTTGGATGACGTGTTTTTAAATAGGTTTCGAAGTGTTGATACCATAGCTTTTTATTCCCAAACAAGATAAAAAATGCCCAAAACTCAGGGAATTCATGAAATATCATTGAATGTTGATTCTGGATTTGAGCAGCTGGCCATGAATTTTCAACTAATTGCGCTGCATGTCTTTCAGAACATCGGCTGATGTTAATCACTTCATTGCGAATATTTTTAATGAAATTGTGATAGATTTGATTTTGCCTTGAGGAACGGTGCACCGTATGATGAAAGGGCGCTGCTTTTAATTTTTTTGATGCGAATGCGGCAATGCTGGGATTTGAAAGGCATTTTAACGCTTCAACGCTATTTAAAGATAATTGCACTTTTTTTTTGGAAGGTTTCACTTCTTGATAAGATCCATTATGACTGCTTCCAATCGGGCCATAAACAAAATCATAATTGTGTGTTGCGCCATTGCGGCAATTTTGGACAAACGATTTCCAAATCGCTTTATATTTTTGCCAAAGTGCGTTATCAGGCATTGGAAAGATGAGCCCTCTTAGTGATAGTAAGCGAGATGCATCAATCGAAAAGGTTAAGCAGGCTGGTGTTTTTGTTTCAGGATGCTGCAAATATTCTTTTTCATTTAAACCTAATATTTCTAACAATATGGGATTCACTTGCCGGTTTTTAGCTTTAATTTGCGCCCATTTAATGGCCTGTTTTCGGTTAGGCGTAACATAAAATCCTTGTCCGAAGTCGGTTAATGCCCGTTGCGCATCCAGCATGATTCCGTTATCGCGTATAACCTTTGCAGAGAATAACGTTGTTCCATGATAAACGGTGCAATGAGCCGGGATAGAAAGCATGGGTTTGACTCCTTTTCATGACGTGTTCGTTCATCATTTATATGTGAAAAACCTTCAGATGTTTGTTAAAAAGCAGATGGCCATTTTTTAAATATGGAGCATTTTGCAGCATATACAAAAGAAAACTCCTTCGCTCATTTTGCAAAGGAGTTTGTTTTTTCTTGTGCAATTGCGTTTTTCCCCGCGACGTATTTTTTATGCTATCTTTTTCCATGCAGGCGCTGATAATTCCAAGCAAAATGCCGGAATAAATCCGCGGTTATGCAGCCAGTATTTGTTGGGTATGTCTTTCCGCGGTTTTGTCCGCCCGATGGCGATGTCTCCGAAAACGATGCCTTGGCCTTCGTGGCGATGGCGGACTTCAATCGTTTCGCCTTTTCCATCGACAATCATGGCGCCTGCTTCGTAGTGCCCTTTATATGCGATTGGCATCCACGGCAATTGGCATTCGATGGAACCGACGTGAGCGGCATGGATAATTGGAGCGCCGACGTACGCGGCAAATGCGCGCACGGATTCATGCAGAATTGTTGGAGAATTGCGACTTTTTCATCCATTTTTTCCTTTATTCCGCTATAATAAATAAAACGAGTGTTTTTGAGGGGGATGCATGGATGAGTGAATATCAAGGCTATTGGCTGGAAGATGTCGGAGCTTTTTCGGCATATCCGACATTTGCTGGCGAACGGAAAACGGATGTATGCATCATTGGAGCAGGATTTACCGGACTGTCGACGGCGATTCATTTAAAAGAAAAAGATCCTTCCCTTGATGTGGCGGTCGTAGAATCCGGCAGTGTTGGAAGCGGCGCAAGCGGCCGAAATGCGGGTTTTTCGATGCGCCTGTTTGGCGTATCAATGGATATAACGAGGCTTCGGCATGGCAAACAACGAACGAAAGAAGCGGATGCGTACATGATGGATGCAGTCGATTATTTGGAGAAGATGATTGCGCGGCATCGCATTGATTGTGATTATGTGCGCGATGGCATGATGACGGTGGCGGCAAATGCTCAGCAATTGAAAAAATTGGAAAAAGAAATGAAGCTTATTGATGAGATGGGTTTAACAGGGTTTCAATGGCTGGATAAACAGGAGACGCAGCGTCTTGTTTATTCACCGGCGTATTTAGCCGCCCGCTATGATGAATATTGTGCGCTGCTTCATCCTGCCAAACTTGTGAAAGGCTTGGCAAAAACGGCTGAACAATTGGGCGTGAAGATTTATGAGAATACGGCGGTATTGCATGTGGACAAACGTGAAAAAAAAGTCGTTGCGAAGCAAGGGGAAATTCGTGCAGAAAAAATTTTGTTTGCAGCCAATGCGTATTCCTCTTTTTATCCAAAGTTAAAAAGAAAACAAATTCCGATTTACACGTATATTACGCTTACCGAACCGCTTAGTGAACAGCAGCTGAAATCGTTGAACTGGGAAAAGCGGATCGGGGTGGAAGACTTTCGGAATTTTTTGCATTATTACCGTTTAACACCGGATCGCCGTCTGCTGTTTGGCGGCGGAGAAGCTTTTTATTACTATGGAAGCCCTCTTGATCGCAGTCGAAATGAGCAGATGAATGCACAGCTTCAACAAATGGCAATTGAAACATTTCCGCAATTGGATGGGATTCAGTTTACACATCATTGGGGCGGTCCAATTTCAGCTTCATTGGATTTTATTCCAACGATTGGAAACTTCGGTGAAGATGTATGGTTTAGCATCGGCTGTATGGGGCACGGCGTGTCATTGACGAATTATAACGGGTTGACGCTGTCGGAGCTGATGCTTGGAGAAGAGTCGAAGCGAACAGATTTCTTCATTGTCCAAAGGCGAATTCTTTCGCTTCCGCCCGAGCCGCTGCGCTACGCGATCGTTTCGGGCATTCGCGCTGCGCTGAGGCATGAAGATAAAAAAGGGCAAAACAAGCCAAAACAATAAACAGCGCCATTCATTCTTTTATGCAAAGAAATGAAGGCGCTGTTCGATAGATGCCAAGCGGTTAATGGCTGAATGATTTTATAACGGCTGTCAGCGTATCGACTAAAAAATGCAAGTCGTTTTCAGTTGAGACAAGCGGCGGATTTAAACGAATGACGTTTTCATCCATCGCAAAATGCAGCCCTTTGTCTTCACAAGCTGCCGCAATATCAGACATGATTTCATTACTTAAAGGCTCTTTCGTCTGTTTATTGCTGACCAGTTCAATGCCATAAAGAAAGCCGATTCCGCGTACATCGCCGACGATATCAAATGATTTCAATTCATGCAGTTTGCTTAAAATGGTTTGGCCCAGCCGGGAAACTTTGTCGACAAACTGCTCTCTTTCGATGATTTCAATGTTTTTTAGCGCAACAGCGCATCCGACAGGGTGGGAGCCCATCGTAGAAAAGTGGCGAAATCGATTGTTTTTTCCTTTGAATTTTGCATAAATGTTTTTGCTTACGGATGTTGCAGCCAATGGGACGTAAGCCCCCGTCAATCCTTTTGCCATGGTTACGATATCCGGCTGAACGCCCTCAGCATGCATAAAGCCAAACCATTTTCCGGTTTTGCCAAACCCTGTGACGACTTCATCTACGATTAATAAAACGTCGTATTTTTTGCAAATCTCGGATAAAAGCTGCAAATATTCTGGTGAAGGGATGACGCAGCCGCCGGCGAAAAGGACAGGTTCAACGAATATTCCAGCAACCGTTTCCGGTTCTTCCCGTTGAATAATTTGTTCAATGTAGCTGGCGACGCTCTGTTCAATGCTTTCTTCTTTTTGGCTTCCAAATGGCGGCCGATACTCATATGGCGGCGGCACATGGATAAATCCCGGGGTCATCATTCCAGGAAAGTCGGATTTAAAAACGGGCGTTGAAGAAACATTTTGAATGCCTAATGTGCCGCCATGATAGCCGCTGTAATGGGAGATAAATTTGTATTTGTTCGGGTTCCCGTTTTGAATATGGTATTGTCTCGCGATTTTTAAGGCTACTTCGTTCGCTTCGGTTCCGCTCGTCGTAAAAAATGTCGTGTAATCTCCTTGAAGGATCTCGCTTAGTTTTGCAGCCAATTCGATGGCTGGCGCCTGCAGTTTTGCAGGTGTGAAATAAGCAAGTTTTTTCATTTGTTCGGCTGCCGCTTCAATCAGTTCTTCATGAGCGTAGCCTAAGTTTAGGCAGCTGTGCACGGAAGTGGCTTCAAAGTATTTTTTTCCGTTGATATCAATGGACCAGGCCCCTTCGCCGCTTGCAGCAATTTGCGGCTTTGGCGGTTCGCCGGCGTCGTTCAAATCTTGCCATAAGTGTTTTTTGGCTTTTTCATACAACTTTTCTGCGGTTGGATTTAATTGATCATGAACCATTTTGTCATCAAATCCTTTTCATTTGATTTTGATCCATGCATTGTTGATGGATCGCCTTTCGGTGCTGCTTATTTGGCAATTGAACGTACAAATTGAGAATCAATCGCTTCTTTGAATGCCTCGAGATCAGGCGCGGAAGCGATGGATTTTTGATCGACTAGAAAATCAGCGGTATCTTTTAAAACGTCTGCCATCGCTCCGCCCAAATATTTGTCGCTTGCTTGTTCTTCAGCATTCAGCCAGATTAATTGATCCATCGTCTGTGCGGCATCTTCTGCTGGTATTTCTAATTCATCAGCAACGGCCTGATAAGCTTCTTCTGGAGAAGAACGGTAAAATTCAACGCCTTCATG
Source organism: uncultured Caryophanales bacterium (assembly GCA_937983115.1). Taxonomy (GTDB): domain Bacteria; phylum Bacillota; class Bacilli; order Bacillales; family UBA6769; genus Pueribacillus. The sequence continues at coordinate 2,855 of CALKAO010000054.1, read as the reverse complement.
AAAGGCTTCAATGTATTTTTCGATAATTTCTGGATGTTTTTCAATAAAATCGGCGTTGACGACGCAAACTTCTGCTGTAATCAAGCCATCGTCGGCGAGGTCGCCGCTTGTGAGAATGACTTTTCCGCCGCTGTTGATCATATTGCCTAAAACAGGCTGCCAAACGTATCCGCCGTCGATGAGACCGCCTTCCCATGCTGCGAACATGTCTTGCGGCTGCATGTCTAATAGCGTTACTGAATTTTCGTCAATGTTGTTTAATTTCAGTGCATTCAGGAGCATGTAGTGCGGAGTGGAGCCAAAGGTGACTGCAATTTCTTTGCCGGCGAGATCTTCCAGCGATTGAATGCCGCTGTCCTGCTTCACAACCAAAGCTTCATTGTCGCCAAGAACATCATGAATCCATACGACTTTATACGGAAGTTCTTGAGAAATCCCGCTTGCAGCCATCGGCGTTCCAACTAAGCCCGCATCGATGCTTCCTGCAGCAACAGCCCGATTTACATCGATTCCCGTGTCAAAATGATGCCATTTTACTTCGACGTTCATTCCTTTAAGCTTTTCTTCAATCAAGCCCAATGCTTTTGTAAGGATTTCAACATTCGGTATCGATTGATAGCCAATATTGAATTCGATCGTTCCGCTTTTTTTATTGTCCGATTCGGCGCTTTTATTTGAATCGTTTGTCTGGTTGCCGCATGCAGAAAGAATGAGCAAAAATGCGGCGAGCAAGGAATAAACCCAAACATTTATTAATTTTTTCATTTTTATTTTGTCTCCTTCTATATGATTGTTCGCAAAGTAAGCATGATTTCTGGAATGCTGTTTCACTCGATCGCAATCCATTGTTTCATGCTGCAATCCGGCAAATGGCTAATGTTGGATCATGCTTACAATTTCTTCGCGTTTCTCGATGAAATCTTTTTTTGAACGGTAGAAACGGCTTTGCCCATTTTCAATTTCATAAGGCAGGCTGTTTGTGTATTCTTTGATGATTTGCCCCGGGCGTGCGGACATGATGACGATTTTCGTTCCGAGAAGCAGCGCTTCTTCCACGTCATGCGTAATAAAAAAGAATGTTTTGTTCGTTTTTTTCCAAATGGAGCGAATGACTGCCTGCATTTGTTCTTTTGTCATCGCATCTAGCGCTCCGAATGGTTCATCCATCAACACGATTCGCGGATCATTGACGAGCACTCGCGCAATTGAGGCGCGCTGCTTCATTCCCCCGGACAGTTCATAAGGCGCTAATTTTTTAAACGGCTCCAGACCCACCATTTTCAAATATTCGTGCACGGCTTCCCGGCGTTCACGCTTAGGAATTTTTCTCATTTTTAGGCCAAATTCTACATTTTGCTCAATGTTGAGCCAAGGGTAGAGCGTTGGCTGTTGAAATACCACTCCTCGATGTTTGTCAGGTTTGTCAGGAATGGGTTTTCCGTCGAGAAAAACTTCGCCGTGAGTCGGCTGCAAAAATCCAGCAATGATCCGAAGCAGCGTTGTTTTTCCGCAGCCCGATGGCCCGAGCAGACAAACAAAACTGCCTTCTTCAATTTCCAGATTGATATTTTTTAATGCCGTTACGCGCTGATGTTCAGTTTCATAGTCTAGATTTAAATTTTTGACTTCGATGACATGCTGTTGTGCTGCAAATGTCATGATTCATAACTCCTTTACGTTTTGCTTAAACGTAAAAATGGCGTTTTGCGGCCGCGAAGTCTAATGGAATTTGGATGTGAAAAGCTTGAGGAACGCTGGGCGATTAAGCTTTTCCTTTCCAAGGCACCGCTTTTTTTTCTGCGATACGAATGAGCCAATCGAGGAAAATTCCTGTAAAGCCCATGATGATGATGCCGACTAGCATAATGTCGCTTCGCAAAAACTTGCTTGCATCCAGCACCATCCAGCCGATTCCGTTGACAGCAGCGACGATTTCAGAAGCGACGAGCGTGGTATACGTAAATCCTGTTGCTGTGCGCATGCCGGTAAATATATTTGGCAGACAGGCTGGAAAAATGACATAGCGGAATTCCTGCCATTTGTTTGCCCCTAAACTTTGAGCGGAATGAATCTGGTCTTCGTGAACCCCTCTGACTGCCGACATGGCTGCAATGTACATTGGCGGAAAGGCAGCCAAATAAAGCAAGACAATTTTAGAAAGATCGCCGATGCCAAACCAAAGGATGAGCAATACGTAATAAGCCAGCGGCGGTATGGGGCGGTAAAACTCAACCAGCGGATCCAAAGCGGCTTGAACTTTGGATGAATATCCGCTCAATAGGCCCAACGGAATCGCCGTAGCCATGGCAAACAAAAACGCAAGCAGCATGCGCAGCATGCTGTGCCCCCAATGTTCCCAAAGCATGCTTCCTTTGTAGCCATTTGCTAGCAGTTCTGTAAATGCTGCCCACGTTGAGGCGGGTGAAGGAAACAAAGTGGGCGAAACCAGCTCGAACGCTGCAATGAGCTGCCACATTGACAAAATGATGATGACGGAGCTGATTTTAATGCGTGTATGGATGCGTCTGGTCTGTATTTTTTTAGATGTTGATTGTTCGGCTGATTGCGTTTTTTCAGGAAAAGCTGGAGATGGATGATGCAAGTTTTTATTCGCATGTTTTGAAGAATGCTCCATTTTATTTTCCACTCCTTGAATGAATCCGCTCTGCTGAAACAGCTTTTATCAAATGGAAAAAGATCTGCATGGATTCGGTTTGTTGCACAATTTAAAAAGCTAAGTCGATCGGCTTAATTTTTATCAGTCCGATTAATTATATTAAACATACTGATATTGTAGGAATTAATTTTTATCATATCATCATTCCATGTTCTTTTCAATCATTAAAGCAATGGAA
>CALKAO010000053.1 GCA_937983115.1 uncultured Caryophanales bacterium | reverse complement strand
CAGGAGGGGATCCAAGTGATCCGCCAGCAGGTGATCCAAGCGATCCGCCAGCAGGCGACCCAAGCGACCCTCCAGCAGGTGATCCCGCAGACGATGGTGACAACGGAGACAAAACTGGTGATGGCGGCAAAAAAGGCATTGGCGGCAAATTGCCAAAAACTGCGACTAGCACGCCATTCCTGATTTTGCTAGGTTCATTGATTGCGATCGCTGGTGGTGCAATGGCCTTTTTCAGAAAGAAAAAAGTTATGGCTGAATAAGGCAGGCTGCACGATGAGAAAACTAGGAATCGTTTTCCTCATCTTAGGAGTCGGAATCGTTGCACGCTATGGTTTCGAGCATTGGCAGGCGATGAAGTCTGTCAATGCTCTTGACAACCAGGCAGGTTCCCCGGCTGAGCATCAGCCTCCTGATTTTTCTGAAGCGGATTTAGTTGACACATTAGGGGCCAAACCCGACTTTGAAACAGGTGAAGGTGTAGCGACTCTAGTTATTCCAAAAATCAATAAATCATACGAGGTCTTTTGGGGTACGGATGAGAAAACCCTTGCAAAGGGAGTTGGCATGTATGTGAGTCAATGGACGGTTCCTCCTGATGGCGAAAAGCATACGGTTTTATCCGGCCATCGAGACACCGTGTTTCGTCCTCTCGGTGATCTCGAAACAGGCGATCGACTCTACGTTTCTTATTTAGGCGTCGATTATGAATATGAAATTAATAAAATATGGATTACCCATGCTGAAGATCGGACGGTCATTGTTGAAAAAGAAGAACCGACGTTGACATTAACAACTTGTTATCCTTTTAACTATATTGGCAGTGCCCCAGATCGTTATATCATTCAGGCAGGCTTGGTACAAAAAGGCAAGTTATTGTGAAATTTCACCATGCAGCACACATGCCGTTTGAGCGGTATGTGTGTTTCTTTTAAAAAGGGAAGAGGTGAAAAGTTTGGGGAAAAATGACATGCATCTTGGCTATACGATAAAATCAAAATTCTTGATTACTCTTCTTGCCGGGCTTTTCTCATTGGGAAGCGTGATCATGTTTTTTGGCGTAACGAGCACTGTATTCGCTTTGCCAGTAGGTGGAATGGGTGATTTTATCGTTAAATTTGAAAAATTGGAAGGAAAAGGGTTTTCACTTCATCCGCATGTCGGCGAAACGAGTGAAGCAGACGAAGCTCCGCTTGTCAGAAATAAAATCGACGAAGCAACGATAGAAGGATTGCACATTTATAAAGACTTGAGGCTGCCGGGAGATCATTGGATTCGCATTCATATTACGGCATCTCAGCCAACTACTGTGAAAGGTTTGGTTCAAGATGCAAAATTTGTAGATGCCAATCTCATTTTTCATGATATGACTGTGAAACAGACGAATACCTCAAACATGCCGGCATTGGAAGCTTTTCAGCGAAATTGGACGCATGATGCCAGCTCAATTAAAATTACTGATGCGGAAATTTCAACAGCGTACTTGTTTCAGTCTGCTGTTAATTTGCAAGGCGCACAAATTTCAATTGAATCATTAGATGGGCCATATGATGGCAAGGCAATCGCCGGAAAAGGCAGAACGGATAGAAGAACAGGAACCGGCGTTGGACGTGCTGGTGATGGCGGAAGTCTTCCTAAAACGGCTACGGATTACACTGCATGGGTGTTCATCGGTTCATTGCTTATCGTCATAAGCGCTATTGTGATTTTCATGAGAAAAAAACTGAAAGTTATTAAACGGTAAAGACAAAAAATGCTCAATTTGGCAGGATAGAATGCGAATGAATGAAGGTGAAGTTTAATGAAATCATGTCGAAAAATTCATAAGCAGATCTTCCATTTCGCGATTGCACTTATCCTCATCATTGGACTATGTTTTCCAGCAGTTGAAACGCTTGCCCAAGAGGAAGCCGAAGATGATGGTCATAGTGGCGGCTTTCTTGTAAAAAGTGAAAAAATTGAGGGCGTTATGGATGCTTTTGAAATTATGCAAGGCAATGTTGACATACCCGAAGGCCAAATTTTTGGTCTCACTATCATTAAGACGCTTTCCGAAACGGAATATGGCACGCTCGTCATTAAGATTAAATCACCGGGTCCCGTTCCATTAAATCATTTAAAAGCAAAATCAATTGGCTATCCTTTTTTTGCCTCGCTCTGTGACTCAAGCAAAGAAGAATGGCTTTGCATGGAAGGCGTTGAAATGACGTTAAGCGAACAGTCGGTGAATTCAATTGATCTTCCAAATGCGACGGTTGAAACCTGCTATGAAGGTCAATGTTCAGATGATAAAGAAGAAGAATTGGAAACGTTAAGTCTGATGCATGCTGAGGAAAAGAGCATTGACGATATTGAACAAGATTTGCAGAGTGCAAACGAAATTTTGCACGTGGTTGAAGAAGAGCTGGCTAATGCGCAGCAAACCAACCAATTGATTGCTGAAGAAGATCAAGAACAGCAGGTGCAGCGTTCGCTTGATCAATTCCATCAATCTTTGACTGAAGAAGAAGAGCTGTTGAAACAGGCAAATGATGTCCATCAACATTATTCAGCGTTCAATGAAAATGCCAGTCTTTTTCATTTAAGAACTTCTGTCATTGATGATATTTTAAAACATGTGACGCATATTCTAGAACAAAACGGAAAGGCGATTGAAGAATTAGAAGCATCAATTCAGGAAGCAGCTGAAGAAATTTCGGATCAGAAACAAAATTTGCAAACGCAGGAATCGCTTGCTGAATATGAAGCGCTTGAAGAAACTTTAAGCGATGTCAAAGCGATGATGGACGCCATAGAGGAAAAGGTGGAAAACCATCAGAAAGCGTTGGAGCCGCTAGCGCAATCAAGCACGGCAATGATGGAAACGCTCACTCAATATTATGAAGCGATTCAAGATGAAATCGCACAAATTGACAAGTTGGAAAAACGCGGGGATATTGATGCTCTCCTTCAAGCATTAGATGTAGCGGAGCCCGCAAAGGAGCTTGAAAAGCAAATTCGAAAATTGCTTGATGAAATGACTGAGACAAATCTGCTTGCAGATACAGAAAAACATGAAGAGATGATTGCAGCTGCGAATGAACAAGCAGCGCAGTCCATCGTGACAATCGCTCTGGCAAAGCAGGTTGGAGAATTAGGTTCTCAAATCGATGAAGAAATTGACGAAGAAGCGGAAACGTGGGAAAAACAGTTTGAGCAGTTAAATCAACTGGAAAAAGAATTTGGCTTTCTCGTTCAGCTTGCTCAATTGCCAGAAACGCTTGTTTTAGAGCACGAGCTGAGTGTACGGCTGAATGAAAATGAAAAAGATGATTACCGTGTTCAAATGCTGACAAATATTTCAGAATGGAAACAATGGCTGCATGCATTAAATGAAAAACAGGAAGAAATCGAAACCGCTTTAAAACAGTATGAAAACAATCAAAGTTTGCTTGCTCAACTGGCTCAATCGATATTGGCGGCGCAGGAGCGCTACACACCTGCGGAGCTGTCAACGCTAGCCCGATTGTTAAATCTCGAATCGATTTTTGAACAGGAGCAGCAATTGTCTGAACTGATTGAAGACGGACTGCAAGTAAAGCAAGCGCTCGATCCAATGGTTGATTCTGCCAATAATCGGTTGGATCAATTAGAAGCCGTATCAACTGAACTTGTAGAAAAAGTGATTGTCGTGAATACATTAAACGATGAAAGCTTTTCAGAGTTTGTAAATCTGGCAGCTGAGTTTCGATCATTCGTCGATCAAATTGAACAGCCCGCCAAACAGTTGCAAAATCATCTTTTAATCGCTGAAGATTTGCTGGGAGAGCGTATAACTGAATATACAGAGCTTCAGGACATGCAGCAAACGATCGCTCGAGTTGAAAAAATGGCGGAGCGCTTGAATCAACTCATTGAAGCGTTGGATGCTTTGCCGTATTTTGACAAGATTAAAGAACAGGTGAAAGAGCTGCAAGAAGCGCAAAATGTGTTGGAGTCCTTGATCCAATAATATGATTTTACTGGCTCAATCGGATGCGTTGCCGATTGGGTCAGTTTTCATTTTGTCGGCCGCTTTTTTCAGAAGCAGCCAACCGATGAGAATCAGCATGAGGCCGGAAGCATCAAACAACAGATCGGCGGTTAATTCGTATTTTCCTGGCTTGACGTGATGAATTTCCAAGAGGTGATGATTGACAATTCCTTCAATAAAATTAAAGATGCCGGCTCCTAATAGAAAACTTCCCCAAAAATAACTGGAATTTGCTTTGTGATGCTCCGCTTTCCAAAGCAAAATGCCTGCGAGAAAGATTGTTGCTGTTGCAAACAAATGAAACCAGCCGTCGCTGGCCACCTGGTGGTATCGATCGGTATGCATATAAATGCTGTGCCATTGCAAAAGCTGGTGAAAGATAATGCCGTCAGGCATCCCGATGATGCCAATGCCAAAGAAAAACGGCCCGAAAAAATTTTTGTTCATTCCACAGTCTCCCGTATTGTTATATTACTTGCCATTATGGTCGTTTTTTATTTTCGTTAAACGTTCGATTTTGGTAAACTACATGTAATACGAGCTTTGGCTAAAGGGGGCAATGATTCGTGTCATCGAATTGGACGCCTGAACGGGCGTATGCGATATTGCAAGAAGTTTTTACGGACAAATTGATGCAAGATGAAAAGCGAAAAGTTTTTCAAAAACTAAAAAACCAACTTACACAGTTTTTACAATATTTAGCGGTAGATGATGCACTTCTTCCTTATGAAAAGCGAATGAAATTTTATAAAGATTTTGCTTTTATGCCTGGGGACACGATCTTTTGGTCCATGCAATATTTGTTTAATCTCGCTCGCGGAGAGAAAGAAGGCGACCGGAGTGAGACTGAGAAGCACTTGCAGCGGATTTACCGTGCATTGTTCACGCCGGCAGGATTGCGAACTCCAACGATCCCGGAATCATTTTGGGAAACGCCGTTAGGCATCGCATGTCTCATTGCCGAAAAAGGCATTGAAGCGGTTTATCCGATTTTGGCTGAAGTAGAGGAAGGAATCGAGTAAGTGATAAATGGAAGGATAGGGAAACCTGCCCTTTTTTATGCAAACACATCTTATTTTGCGAATGAGATGACATGTGAATATGATTTTTAATAAAGAAGGGCATTTTTAATCAAGAGTTTAAGTTCACATCTCTTGCATTTTACGGGCATCTTTTAAAACTTGTAAAAAAATGAGAGGCGAAAAGATTTGCTCTAAGGAATGTTCGCTTTGTTTTTTTATAGGCACTGAGCGATTGGATTTGTAAGGTAGCATTCACTGTATGGTGCACGTGATGGAATTATCAAGAGAATTGGAAACGCTATATTCAACAAGTAATGTTAACTCCGCGGAGTGGCGTTTACTACATCTTGGTCATGCGCCCGAGCTATATTCAACTATGTAATGTTTACTCGGCGGTCTGCGTGATTGGGTCATGAAGATTGCCGAATGTGTTTGTTTAAAGCGATTGGAGTTTTGAATGAATGGGTGTTGTGAAAAACAGATTCGTTATGTGAAAAGCTGGCAAAAGGAAAATTTCTGTGTGATCGGCTTTTTGATGATGCAAATCGACTTCAAGCTGAAAAAAATTGGAACTTTTTATAAAATGCCAGAGAATCGCATGAGGGACTGTGAGCGGTGCATTGCATGTTTGATGATTTGGAAAATGTCCGTTTGACAAGGAATACGAGCCATAGCGTTACATCATAATAATTGATGATTTGGCGAGTGAAATGATGAGTTTCGAATAGGGCTGACAATGGCAGTAACTGACATGAATAAAAAAGTAAATTGAAGAGTTTTTAAACTCTTCGAAAAATATTTGGAGCAGCGTTTAAACAATCCGCCGTGAACGATCCGGCTTCACCATGATTATTTCTTTTGACATGGTATGCCTTCTTTTTAGTCTGCCAAACACTCGTTCGATAAACGACAAAAGTTTGGATAAAGCAAATAAATTCGACAATGTTTTTTTATTGCGATGTTTATATTCGTTTATTAGGAAAAGGTACCGTCAAGAATTTTGTGTAAGTCGATAGGGCTCTCACTTGAACTGTCAA
>CALKAO010000052.1 GCA_937983115.1 uncultured Caryophanales bacterium | reverse complement strand
GAACGGGATGAAACGAAAGTTCAAGCGGCGCTCCATGCGATTACAAAAGCAGCTGAAACCGGCGAAGGGAATCTGCTTGAGCTGGCTGTGGAAGCGGCCCGCGCACGAGCCAGCCTCGGTGAAATTTCGGATGCGTATGAAAAAGTGGTCGGCCGGCACCGGGCGGTCATTCGCTCGATCAGCGGCGTGTACCGTTCAGAATTTGGCGTGGAAGAAGAAGTTGAGCGCGTCAAGCAAATGACGGATGAATTTTTTGAAGAAGAAGGTAGACGGCCGCGCATCATGATTGCCAAAATGGGGCAAGACGGCCACGATCGGGGCGCAAAAGTGATTGCAACCGCGTTTGCCGATCTCGGCTTTGACGTTGACATCGGCCCGCTGTTTCAAACCCCAGAAGAAACAGCAAGGCAAGCGGTTGAAAATGACGTCCATGCCATCGGAATGAGCACGCTTGCCGCAGGGCATAAAACGCTGCTTCCGAAACTCGTCGCTGAATTGGAAAAGCTTGGAAGAGATGACATTCTCGTCTTTTGCGGAGGCGTCATTCCGCCACAGGACTATGGGTTTTTAAAACAGCATGGCGCGTGTGAAATCTTTGGTCCTGGCACCGTCATACCGGTTGCGGCGCAAAAAGTGCTTGAAAAAATTGAAGAAAGATTGAGCGAAACCGTATGACAAACACGAGAAGAAGAAAAACACTCACTGTCGATGATTACGTAGAAGGCGTGCTTTCTCAAGATCGCGTCATGCTGGCGCGGACGATTACCCTCATTGAAAGCAGCGCAAAAAAACACCGTGAAATGGCAGAACAAGTGCTGAAAAAATTAATGCCGCATACGGGAAACTCCATTCGCATTGGAATTACCGGGGTTCCAGGCGCCGGAAAAAGCACGCTCATCGAAGCGTTTGGCACGATGCTTTGCGAAGATGGACATCGCGTCGCTGTTCTTGCGATCGATCCGAGTTCAAGCGTGACGGGAGGAAGCATTTTAGGAGACAAAACACGGATGGAAAAGCTGTCGCGCCACCCGAAAGCGTTCGTCCGTCCGTCGCCTTCCGGCGGAACATTAGGCGGAGTGACGCGGAAGACGCGCGAAACGATGCTCGTCTGTGAAGCGGCGGGCTATGACGTCATTCTCATTGAAACCGTCGGCACCGGGCAAAATGAAGTCACCGTTCGTTCGATGGTCGATTTCTTCCTTGTCATCGCCTTAACCGGCGCTGGAGATGAACTGCAAGGAATGAAAAAAGGGATCATGGAACTCGCCGATTCGATTTTCATCAACAAAGCGGACGGCGAAAACCGGCAGCGCGCATTAAAAGCGAGAGCGGAATTGAACCGCGTCCTTTACTTTTTGCAATCGCCGACAGAAGGCTGGAAACCGCGGGCCTTTACGTGCTCCGCGCTGACGGGGGAAAACATTCGCGGCATTTGGGACGTCATCTTGAAATTTGAGGAAGTGACGAAAGAATCCGGCGTATTTGAAAAACGCCGCAAGCAGCAGCTCATTGATTGGGTCGATTGGATGATTGAAGATGAGCTGAAACGGCGTTTTTATGAAAATGAAGCCGTCAAGCAAGAGCTTCCGGCAATTCGCTCCGATGTCTTGAATGCGAACCTTTCGCCGGCTGCTGCCGTTAAAAAAATAATGGAAATCTTCGATCGGCAAAAATAACTCCGCTTGCCGGCGGTGCGCTAATCAACAGCGCCAGGTTTATGGCAGCGGAGCTTATTTTATTTATGTAAATGTTTGCCGCTTGGAAGCGCTGCAATGCTTGATTTAGTGCAGCAAATCAGCGCGTCCCGCTGTAATTTTTAAGATAAAAAGACAGCGCCGTAGACCAGGCTGGCTCCTATGACATACGCGGGATGAATCTTTCGTTTTTCAAGCAAAAAGTAGCTGGCCGCGAGCAAAAATAACGTATGCCAAACCCCTGATTCAGAGACAGACTGCGAAAAAAATTGATAGGTCAGGACACCGAGCAGTACAGCGATAACCGGGCGGACGTAATTTGTCATTCGCTGCACTTTTGGCGAGTCTTTGAATTTATATAAAATGCCGAGCAAAACGATCATGAGGATGAGCGAAGGCGCCACCGTTGCAAACAAAGCGACTATGGCTCCAGGAATGCCGGCCACTTCATAACCGATATAGCCCGCCATCTTCGTTGCAATCGGACCCGGCAAAGCATTTCCGATCGCCAGCACTTCTCCGAATTCTTTCGTCGTCAGCCATTCATAGCGGCCGACGACTTCTTCTTCAATTAACGGAATGGATGCAGGCCCTCCGCCGTATCCAAGCATGCCTGGAATAAAAAAAGCGAGAAAAATCTGCCAATAAATCATTCTGACTGAACTCCTTTTTCTTTTTGCGCCTTTTCTTTTTTGTCCTCGTCTGGCTTATCTTTTTTTACTAGCGCAAAGATCAGCAATGCAGCAATTAAAACTCCGGGATGCAGCCCGATAAATTTAAGCAGAAAGAGGCTGGCCGCCACCATCACCGCTCCTGCAGCCATGCCGAGCGACTTCGTTGATTGGGTTAAAAAGTCCCAAGTAAGCACAGCCATCATAACGCCGACCACAGGAACAACGCCTTTAGTCATTCCTTCCACGATGGCCATGTCTTTAAAAGAAGACAGTGAGACGAGCAGCACGATCATCAGTACGACCGTTGGAACAACCGTTGCAAAAACGGCGGCGAGCATCCCGAACCAGCCGGCGACGCGGTATCCGATATATCCGGCCATTTTTGTATTGATCGGGCCGGGCAGCGTATTCGCAAGTGCAAGCACATCGCTGAATTCTTCGTCATTCATCCATTTGTAAAGATCAACAACTTCCCGGTATACGAGCGGAATCGCAGCCGGACCGCCTCCGTAGCCGAGAATGCCTGATCGGAAAAATGCAATAAACAGGTGGATGTAAATCATGACGATCCCTCGCAATTGATGAACCACATTGATAAAATAAACGGCTGGAACAAGGCAGCCACGAATCTAGTATCACAAATTCTTCTACTTTTGACAATCTTATTGCCGATTGAGCAAAAATTTATTTTGATAAAATAAACGGCTGCTAGGAACAAAAAAACGAGGGAGGAATTTGCATTTAGTGCTGAAAAATCGATGAAATTTAGAAGTTGCATGTTTTTTCTTTCTCTGTTCAATCATTGCTGAAAAAACGAACGGAAAAAAATTTAAACGCATCTCCATTTCAAAGCGGGGAGTGTTTGGCAGACCCATGTATTCCATCTTGAAGCGGTTTAATTAATTGAAGAGGAAGTGATCATCCCATTCGCGCAGCGGCGCCAATGGCCGTGCAATGAGGTCTATAAGTCGGGGACAGGGTTCAACACATGTCGAAAACGGGGAGAAATCCAGCCGTCAGCTTATGATATTTTAAATCGTATTGCTTAATCATTTCTTAAACATTCAGCAAAAATTAAAGCGGACATCGAACAGATTGATTTGATTTTGGCCAAATCGTTCAATATTTTTAGAGGAAATCCATTTATGGAAACGGCACGCTCTGGTGAACATGGCCAAAGCATTATTGCTTGTTGTGAAAAATTTGACATTTGACTGGCGACTGCAATAAATTTGTTTTTAAAATTGAAAAACAATCGTCAGCCATCCAAAAAGCGAAGGTTAATTCTATGCAAACCATTGCTGTTTTCATTGAACTTCATCATGCGGGAATCCAGCCATTCATGAAGCTGATGATCAGCATAAAATTCATCGATGCGGGCGCGATTTAACGAAGCGGTTCATAAAAATGAATGCGGCAGAGCTTTCGAAAGGCTCTGCCGAAGTAAATTATTGGGTAGGCGTCTGACTGACTAATCTGACGAGCACATGTGCAAGCTTATGGCGTTCATCTTCATTCGCAACAAGCCACATTTCTTTTAAAAGATGCTGTTCGCGGTTATGGGGCTCTTCGTTGCGGGCCAAATAGTTTGCCACTTTTTCAGCTGCAGCGGCAAGCTGATGCTCATTCATTCCCATTCGTTCGCCCATTTCAACTTTATCTTTCAAGTACTGTTTAAATCGATTGAAATTATCAAGAATGTCGTCTTTTTTCTCCTGGCTCATCGCATCCATTTTTTTCTCAATGCGCTCCGTATCGATGCTTTCATCCTTATTCATATAGTTTTCTGTATCCATGATCGTCATCCTTTCTATAGTAGTTTTCATTGTTAGTCATTCCCAGCAGCGTAAAAAAAATGCACGAATAAACAAAAATAATGGTTAGCAAAGGATGACTTTTACGATTCAGCTTTTGTTTTTTTAGCGGCTTTTTCGGTAAGGGTTTTATAATCGCGAATGATTTCCTGGATCAGTTTTTCAACGGTTGTTTTTTTGGCGAGTCTAGCCCCCTGGCCCGCCCAAAGCGACATAAATTGAATGTTTTCCTGTTTGCCGGCTTCTTTTCTCAGCGGCTGTGTGAGCTTATTTTGGTAAGGATACGGAAGGATGCCGTCTTCGTTGTCATTCATGCTCTCAATAAAGTAATTGTGAATGCCGCGAGCTGGCTTTCCTGAAAATACATTTGTGACAACGGTGCTGTCTTCAAAACTTTCTAAAATCGTTTTTTGATAGATCGGGTTCGCTCCGCTTTCTTCACAGGCAAGAAAAGCCGTTCCGAGCTGAACAGCAGATGCGCCAAGCACTTTCGCTGCAAGCACTCCCCGAGCGTCCATGATGCCGCCGGCAGCGATTACCGGGATCGAGACATGATCGACCACCTGTGGCACGAGGGCGATCGTTCCGACTAATGCTTGTTCAAACGAAGTGGAAAACGTTGCTCGGTGGCCGCCCGCTTCGCTTCCTTGTGCAACGACCGCATCCATGCCTGCTTTTTCTAAATGAATCGCTTCATTCACCGTTGTCGCTGTTCCGATGAGATAGGCGCCGGCTTGTTTTAATCTTGATACGATCTCTTTGGACGGGATGCCAAAAGTAAAGCTGACGGCCGGCACTTGCTCATCGATGATGACATCGATCAGTTCCTCAAATGGCTCATCAAAGCGAGTCGGCGTTTCCGGAGGCTTGATTCCAAGTTCATCATAAAAAGGGTGCAGCCGCTTGGCGGCTTTTTTAATTTCTTCGCGCGAAACATCAACTTCATCGTCCGGCGGGACAAATGCGTTTACTGCAAAAGGCTTATCGGTTAATTGTTTGGTTTTTTGGATGATTTCACTCAGTTGGTCAGCCGGGAGGTATCCTGAAGCAATGGAGCCAAGCCCTCCCGCATTGGACACCGCCGCAGCCAATTCAGGCGTTGTAATTCCTCCAGCCATTGGGGCTTGTATCAGCGGAAGATCGGGAGAGCGTCGTACAG
>CALKAO010000051.1 GCA_937983115.1 uncultured Caryophanales bacterium | reverse complement strand
AAAATGGCTTATTACAATGATAATGTTTATTACTTGCCAAATGGCGTGTGGCAATCGGATTATCTAGTTTCTCATAAACGACGGGAATTGCCTCGCGACTTGGTATCAATCAAGAAGCCTACAGTTTTTTTTATGGGTGCAGTTGCAGAATGGGTTGATATTGATCTAATTGAATATATCGCAAAATCAAGACCAGAGTATTCATTTGTTTTTGTTGGTCATGAAAGAGTTAAATTACCGTCTAATTCTAATATTCATTTTTTAGGTTTTAAAGCATATCAAGAGCTTTCTAATTATTTGCTCCATTCGAAGGCAGCAATTATTCCGTTTAAAGTGAATAATTTAACCGCGGCTGTAACTCCGTTAAAATTATATGAATATTTAAGTTCAGGAACGCCGGTTGTTTCGACAATAATGCCTGATATCATTGGTCTTCAAGGTTTAAAAATAGCTGCGAATTATGACCAATTCTTAAAATATCTTGATGAAATCATATCTATGAAGGAGGAAGAGTATCATTTAGAATGCAAAAATGCGGTTCAAGCCGCTGAGGAATTTGATTGGAATATATTATTAGAACCCGTGCGTGCGTACATTGAAACGGATCAACTTCCGAAAATGAACAAAATGGAATTTATCAATGATACGGTGAAAAAGTATTTGCAATACGAGCATCATAATTTGATAAAAAATGAGCTGTTGAATTTTTATACATTTTTGGGAGAGCATGATTTAGCTTGTTCATTGTTTGAATCAGAAAATTTAATCGATGAACAATCAAATGTTGACTATGAGAAGCTGGCATTGGCTTATCTGTCACGAGGCGAACTAAAGAAAGCGATCGATTTCACTCGCATATATTTGAAGCTGCATGAGGACAACACACTGTTGGAAACTTATTTCGAGCATTTGCTGCAAGAAAACAATCGAGAAACCTTGCTTAAAATTTTTTTATTAAAAATATCTGGAAATACTTATGACGCGTTAAAATTAGCTGACTCACTAGTCAGCCAAAATAAAAGAGATCCGAAAGGGTTAGGTCTTCTTTGCGGACTTTATTTAGATATCGCCGAATTTGATATTGCATTTCAATTAGCGCTAGAAATTCTCACAAATTATGAAGATGTTCGATTAGAAGAAATATTTGATATAAATGTGATAACATTTATTATCCATACATTATCAGAACACAGTCAATTTAAGTTGGCTGAAGAATTTTGCTTGTCATTAACGAAAATTAGCAAAGAATGGGAAAAGAAAGCAACGGAACTTCTTTCGCAAGTTTATTTCTTTAAAAATTTAGAATAGGCTTAGAGGGAAGATTGCAGCATGCATAACAATTATACTGTCGGATTTTTTGTACAAACACCGTTTCATTACTATCTATATGAAACCATTATCGATGAGTTGGTAAAAAGAAACGTCCATTGCCACCTCGTTTTAAATGATTATTTAGCATATAGCAATGAATGGAAAGATATGCACTATGGTCTGGTCGAATTTATTGAACAATTAGAACGTACAGATATCGATGCTTTTTTATTGTCGACAATAAAAGAGCATGAGTTTGTATACGATTGTTTCGTTAGTCCATTTTATACAAACGAAATTCGTGATTTAGGCAAGTTGCATGTCCGTTTAATGTATGGTTTAGCAAAAGAAAATTGGACGTATGCTTGGTGGAATGTTTTTTACGATAAAATATTCTGCTATGGCGATTACGATTACAACAAGCTGAATATATGCAACAATTGTATAAAAATTGGAAACCCAAAATTTGATCGATGGTTTCAAAATAAATTGCCGAGCAAACATGAATTAATCAAAGCTGACAAGTTAAACATTGACTCATCCAAAGAAACGATCTTATATGCTCCGACTTATGGAAATTTAAGTTCGATTGACCGTTGGCTGGATAAGATTAAGAAATTAGAAGAGAACTATAATATTATTGTTAAGCTGCATCATGGAACAGTTTTTCTAAGCAGTGAGAAAAACAGAAGGCAAAAGATTTATACTCAATTTGAAAATATTTGCGATGATCGTGTCAATATTTTACATTTGTTAAAAGTGAGTGATTATGTATTAACGGATTACAGCGGGATTATATTTGACGCTCTTCTCGCTTCCAAACCTGTTATTTTGTTAAACATTGAAGTTAATTCAAATTTTACCGATAGTCGAAGTTTGGAAATAAAAATTAGGAGCCAAATTGAAGAAGTTAATGATGAAATGGAGCTTTGTGACGTTTTGCAAAATAAAAAATACGAAGAACAAAAATACATTGACATCAACGAATATTATTTTATTGATCCAAATGAAAATGCTGGAGCAAAAGCCGCAGATGAAATCATAAAACTATTAAATCATTCAGATGATATTTTGGACAACAAATTTCTATTAAGTTTGCGAGAACAGCTGTTTAAATAAAAATAAAGGAAAGATTGCAATGTAAAAAGTAGATGATTTGGAAAATACAAATCTTTTATATTGGGATAATTTTTATAAGAAACATACCAATGATAGTGAATCGCCATTTTGCAAATATGTACAATCTAAAATCGGTGCAGAATATTACGTAATTGACCTTGGATGCGGCAATGGAAGAGATACTTTTTCTTTTTATAAAAATGGATATTACGCTGTAGGAATTGATCGTTCGCATGTAGCGATTTCATCTAATACATTAAAAGTAATGGAAGAAAAATTATCTAAACAGAGAATTGAATTTAAATGTGTTGATATTTCGGATGAAATAACATTTCTGCGCGAACTTCAATCGATTGTTAAGCTTGCGAAAAAAATTGAAAAAAATGTTGCTGTCTATAATCGCTTTTTACTTCATTCGATAGATGAAATGACTGAAAAAGTGTTAATGACAAGCATTGCTAAAGTTTTAGAAAAAGGCGATTTATTTCTTTCGGAATTTAGAACT
The DNA here is from genome assembly GCA_937983115.1 of uncultured Caryophanales bacterium. Lineage (GTDB taxonomy): Bacteria > Bacillota > Bacilli > Bacillales > UBA6769 > Pueribacillus. The sequence continues at coordinate 12,739 of CALKAO010000051.1, read as the reverse complement.
TTGGAAGATATAAGCAATAAAAAAATATATAATGGCCACTATAGACGGTATATTGATTCTGAAAAGCTTGCTTTAGATTTATGTGAAAGATACGATTTTGATATCATTGAATTAAAAAAAGGGTATGGATTTTCTGTATACAAGGGGGAAAATCCTCATTTAGCGCGAATTATTGCAGAAAAGCAATAATTCTTTTTTATACCGCTCACGAAAGAAAATTTTCGTTGCTTTTTGTCTTAAGATACTGGTACAAGTCGTTGTTTTTTATAAGGTTAAATCGTCAAATTAGACCTAAAGAAGCAAACCAAAATAAATCTAAATTGATTATTTATAGTTTTAATAAAAAATATGAAAAAATTCCTCAGATCGTGAAGGGATTTGTCAATTGATGTAGAAAAAGTAAATTGTGCCTTTCTTTTTAATGAATTAGAAAAGCATTTCAAATCTTTTCCTCAATTTTCACACTCCTCGCGCATACTCCTCCAGTCCCATATTTTTATAATCGCGATGTTTTCTCTTCATGAACTTACCCTTTCAAATGCGGCTTCAATTTAAGCGTCTTTTAACAATTTTCTTAAACTCTTGCCAAATCATGTTTATAGGACACAGTGTTTTTACTAATAAAAAGCAGCTGCCTCTCATGGCAGAGCTGCTTCTTTGGTTACAGATTTTTCAGTTCTTCATTTAATTTTCGCGATTGATTGCGAAAATAGAAATAAAAGCCTAACCAGACGATCGCATAGATGGCTAAAAACAGGGCGATGGCGATTCCAATGCTTTTCGGGTCGGCGGGGACCCAGCCAATGCCGAAAGCGAGAATGAAATAAAGGATGGTGACAGTGATAAAATGCAAGCCCGTTTGCATTGGCAGTTTAATTGTTTCCATTTCGAAATAAAGGGATGATGCGGAAAAAAACCAGCCTGCGAACATGGATCCGAGAGCGTTTTTCATGAATAGCTGGCCGTTTAGCGCCGTTTGTTCGCCGAATAAAACGAAACCGCATGTGGCGAGCACCGCGATAAACGCCCCAAACATGATTCCTATGATGCTTCTAAACAAAAATTCTTTCATTTCTTTTTCCTCCTGTTCATTCGCAATACTTTTTTAATGTTGTTCACGTAATGGCGTGAAACGTATTCTTTTACGCCTGATTTGAAATAAACGCACAGCGTGCCGTGGAATGAAGCTTCGAAATGGCTGAGCTCGTAAAGATTGGCGATGACGGACTTTGACAGCCGGATGAATCGGTTGGAAGGCAGCAATCGTTCAAGTTCATACAGTTTTTCTTTGATTTTAAACTCGCCTTTGGCTGTGACGGCGAGGACCGCATCGCCTTCGGAACGAAAATAGTGAATGTCGTTCGGCTTTAAAATGTGCTGCTGATCTCCGCTTCGGCCAACGATGAATTCAAGGTTTTGTTCGTTTAAATAGTCTAACAGGGCTTGAATGGATTCGTTCATTTCCGGGCATTGGATCGTCACAGTTGTTTCCTCGCATCGTCGGTCAATATTCAAAATGACGCGCAATTTTTTTCCCCCTCGATTTGTTTCTACACCTAGTATAGTGGCTGAAGCATGGATTGTCTTGTCTGATTCTGCAACACGCCGTTTTGTTCAGATAAGCTGCACTTATCAAACGGTGACTTGCTATTGACATCTGCTGCAAGATCGAACATGCTGTTAATGATCTTCAGGCGATTTCCTGATCATGGATGCCGTTTTCATATGGGATGATTGGAATCGCTTGAAGAATCAAAGGATAAGAAATAGAGAATAGACATCAAGGAGGCCAACGATGGAGAGCATCCCGATTCATGAAACAAAAACTGTGCAGACGAGGCTCGTGCTTCCGCCTGATACCAACCATTTGGACACGATTTTTGGCGGAAAAGTGCTCGCTTACATTGATGAAATCGCGGCGCTTGCAGCGATGAAGCATGCAAGAGGAACGGTGGTGACGGCATCGATTGATTCGGTTGACTTCCTTTCTTCAGCCAAAGCTGGCGACACGCTGACGCTCGAAGCCTATATTACTTACACAGGACGCAGTTCCATGGAAGTGTACGTAAAAGTGACGGCGCACGATCTGCTGAAAGATGAGAAAAAATTAACGACGGAATCGTTTGTTACGATGGTCGCATTGGATGAACAAGGGAAGCCAAAGCCGGTTCGCAAAGTTCATCCTGAACGGGAAGAAGACCGGCATTTGTTTGAAACGGCCCCGATGAGACGGGAGATTCGGCAAAAGCGCATCGCAAGCCGAAAAAAGTAAGGGGGCAACGGCATTGCGATTTTTATTTTCACGCTTGAGACAGCGCAGACGGTGTGCAATATGTAAAAATAAAGCCATCGATCCTAGAAAATATGCGAATGCGCATGGCGAAGCGATCGTCGTGTGCTTGAAATGTGCCGAATATGCGGAACGGCGGGCTTATCGAAAAAGATAATGCCATTTGCCTTCTGTAATAAGGAAGCCAATTGCATTCATAGATGCGATAAACATTTCGGCAACGAAATGAATGAATATTCATTCAGAGAAGAAGCAGGAGAGCGGATCATGGATTTTGAAACGCTTCAATGAAAAAGGAATTGGAAATGCGTGAAGGCTGCGTTTAACGGATATTCAGAGCTTTTTACTGGTTCGAATGCACCGATGCTTTGACTTGCCAGGTGCCCATGAAGGAAAAAATGGTTTGACCTAAAAAATAAGTTTTGCAGAGGTCTTTTCAAGTTCGAAGCACGAATGCTAAGTGCAAGAAACGGATCACTGGCTGATTTGATGATGAGACCTCATATTGACAATGAGCTGGAGAGAAGCAAAGGCTATGTGTGAAAGCTTGAAAATTTAATAAAATCATGCGTTTTTCCTTTCAAATGCGCAATGCGAGACCCGAGAAGGCTGCAAATCAAATCAGCTTTCTCGTTTTTTTGTTTTGCTTCATCCATTCAACGGCGCAAAAAGCGGATGGACATGCTACTTGATTGCTTCTTGCAGTCTTCAATATTGCAATAGCTAACCTTATGCCGAAAAAACAAACGTTTCCTTTCGAAAGTGTTAAGCCGTCCGATGCAAATGAAGGGAAAAAGGGTAAAAGTAAAGAGAAAGACTCGCCGATTTTCCTACGTCTAGACTATGGAAAAATTTGACAGACAATCGATATATTTGAGACAGAACCTTTTTTTAGAAAAATATTAAAGGCAATTCAAAGAAAGGGGGTTCGGTTGGACAAAAAAGGAAATAAACGGTGACAAGCTGTCATAGGATGGTACAAGAGTTAAAAAGGAGGAGGATTTCACTTGAAAGAGTCGAAATTTTCGTTACTTTCCGCATTTCTGATTGCTTTGCTTGCGCTTGCCGGCTGTTTCAGCGGCGATGCGGAACAAGCGGGCAGCGAAGAAAATGCTGGCGATGGCGAGAAAAAAGTTTTGCGCATCAACAACAGTTCCGAGCCTGGCTCGCTTCATCCTGGAACAGCTCAAGGAGCGCATGATTCGTGGGTGCTTGAACATGCTTTTGAAGGGCTGACAAAAAAGACGCCGGAAGGCGAAATTGTCGATGGCATGGCTGAAAAATGGGAAGTGAGCGATGATGGGCTGACGTGGACGTTTTATTTAAAAGATGATGTCAGGTGGTCGAATGGCGATCCCGTGACAGCAGAGGATTTTGAGTATGCCTGGAAATACGCGCTTCATCCTGAAACAGCGTCGCAGTATGCGTATCAGCTTTATTATCTGGAAGGCGCAAAAGAATTTAACAGCGCTGAAAATGAAGCCGATTATGCAGAGCTGGAAGAAAACGTCGGCGTAAAAGCGATCGATGGGAAAACACTTGAAGTCAAACTGGCTGAACCAACGCCATACTTTCTCGATTTAACGTCATTTTACACGTATTATCCTGTAAATAAAAAGGTTCAGGAAGAAAATCCGGATTGGGCGCTGGAAGCGGAAACTTACGTGTCAAACGGCGCCTTTAAGCTGACAGACTGGAAACATAAAGAAAGCATGACGCTTAAAAAGAACGAACATTATTACGATAAAGACAACATTCATTTGGATGAAGTTTATATGGTAATGATTGAAGATGAAAATACGGCATGGCAAATGTATCAAGCCGATGAGCTTGATCTCGCATATCCGCTTCCAAATGATGTTCAGGGAGAACTGGTTAATTCTGATAATGAAGAATTTTACAACGAACCCGAACTCGCATTGTATTATTACAATTTAAACAATGAGAAACCGCCATTTAACAATTCGAAAGTGAGAAAAGCGCTGTCGATGGCGATCGATCGGCAAACTCTCGTAGAACATGTTGTGCAAGGCGGCCAAAAGCCTGCGCTGTCGATTATTCCGCCTGGTGTTCCGGACGTCAATGGCGACTTCCAGGAAAATTCCGGCGATCTCTTTGAAGAAGATGCAGAAGAAGCGAAAAAGCTGCTTGAAGAAGGCCTTGCAGAAGAAGGCATGGATGAAATGCCGCAATTTACGATTTTGTACAACACATTGGAAGCGCATAAAAAAATCGCCGAAGCCATTCAGGAAATGTGGCGGAAAAACCTTGGCATTGAAGTTGAACTGGAAAATGTAGAGTTCCAAGTGAAAATCGATCGTGAACAGGCCGGCGACTATGATATTTCGCGCGCAGGCTGGATCGGCGATTATGTTGATCCGATGACGTTTCTTGATTTATGGGTAACGGATGGACCGCATAACGATGCAAACTGGAGCAACGCTGAATACGATGAACTCATCAAGCTGGCGAAGTCGACCATGGATCAGGAAAAGCGGATGGAAGCGATGCATAAAGCAGAAGAAATGCTGATTGATGAAATGCCAATCATACCGATTTATTTCTACACGAAGCCATTTACGGTGAAGCCGCATGTTAAAGGCGTGTTTGCGCCGATTGACCGTTATCCGCAATTCATTTATGCAGACATTGAAAAATAATGAAACGGCAAGGTTCAGATGGATTTGTCATCTGAACCTTCGTCTTCTGAAAAAAAGCAGACCTTGGGGGTGATTTCCATGTGGAAATATACGTTTAAACGATTCTTGTGGGCGATTGCTACGCTCTGGGTCATCATTACCGTTACTTTCATCATTATGAAAGCTATCCCCGGCGATCCGTTTGCAAAGGATGGCGGTCTGCCGGAAACCGTCCAAAAAAATTTGCACCGGCATTATAACTTAGACAAGCCTGAAATTGTCCAATACGGTTTATATTTAAAATCCATTCTGCAATTTGATTTTGGCCCATCGATGAAGCATCGTTCCATTACTGTAAACGACTATATTAAAAAAGGTTTTCCAATTTCCCTTCACCTTGGCCTGCAGGCCCTCATTTTCGCGATTTCGTTCGGGTTGATTCTGGGAGTTGTCGCCGCGCTATACCGAAATAAATGGCCCGATTATGCATCGATGGTCATTGCGATCATCGGGGTTTCCGTCCCGAGTTTTGTGCTTGCAACGTTTTTAATCAATTATGTCGCCGTTCAGTGGAACTTATTGCCGGTTGCGACGTGGCAATCGTGGTCTCATACGATTTTGCCGACGATTTCGCTTGCGATGATGCCGCTCGCCTACATTGCCCGGCTCATGCGTTCCAGCATGCTTGAAGTCATGAATCAGGATTATATATTAACAGCAAAAGCAAAAGGGCTGAAGCAAAGCACAATCATTATTAAACATGCGATTCGCAATGCGATCCTGCCTGTCGTTACCGTTCTGGGCATTTTAACAACAAATTTAGTGACAGGAAGTTTTATTGTTGAATACATTTTTGGGATTCCCGGAATGGGAGAAATGTTTGTGACGAGCATTTTTAATCGTGATTATTCGGTCATTTTAGGTTCAACGGTTTTCTACAGCGCAATTCTCATTTTTTTAATCTTTATCGTTGATGTTGCGTACACGTGGATTGATCCGCGCATCAAGATCACAGAGGAGGGCAGCTGATGGAACGTGAAACAGCATTTAAAAAAGAGATGTTTGTTCGCGATGAAACGAATCGGCAGGAAGCTGAAAAAATTTCCCGCCCTTCTGTTTCGTACTGGTCTGATGCGTGGGGGCGCTTAAAGGAAAACAGGCTGGCGATGACTGGACTTTTGATCATTGTACTTTTGCTCATCATGGCGATCATCGGCCCGCACTTGAATGAATATTCGTATTACGAACAGGATTTTGCAAAAAAGAATTTGCCGCCGAATGCTGAGCACTGGTTTGGCACGGATGCCGCTGGCCGCGATTTGTTTACAAGAGCGTGGCATGGCGCGCGCATTTCGTTGTTTATCGGCTTTATGGCGGCTTTGATTGATTTTGTAATCGGTGTGCTGTATGGCGGAATTTCCGCTCTTCGCGGCGGGCGCACGGACCATGTCATGATGCGAATTGCCGAAATTTTATATGCGATTCCATACATGTTGATGGTCATTCTTATCATGATTGCCATGAAACGGGGTATTTGGCCGATTATCGTCGCCATGACAATTACGGGCTGGATTCCGATGGCTCGGCTTGTGCGCGGCCAGGTGCTCCAGCTGAAAGAATCCGAGTTTGTCCAGGCTGCGCTGGCAATGGGGGCGAAAATGGGCTGGATTTTAAGAAAACATATGATTCCGAATACGTTTGGCCCCATTCTCGTCAATATTACGCTCACTGTTCCAACAGCAATTTTTGCGGAAGCGACGCTCAGCTTTTTAGGTTTAGGCGTTCCTGCTCCGCAAGCGAGTTGGGGAACGCTTGCAAGCGATGCGCTCGGCAGCATTTTAGTCGGCAATTTTTATCAGCTGTTTGTGCCAGCTATTTTAATTTCACTCACGATGTTTGCTTTTAATGTGTTTGGGGACGGTTTGCGGGATGCCCTTGATCCGAGGCTGCGAAAGTGATGAGGAGGAATGACAATGGAACCTTTGCTGGAAGTTGAAGATTTGCACGTATCGTTTAAAACGTATGCAGGAACAGTGAAAGCGGTTCAAGGAGTGAATTTTGCCATTCGCGAAGGCGAAACGCTCGGCATTGTCGGCGAGTCGGGATGCGGGAAAAGCGCTACGGCAAAAGCAATCATGAAGCTGCTTCCGTCACCGCCAGCCCAGTATGAGCGAGGCTTGATTCGCTTTCAGGGAAAAGATGTGCTCAAAGCGAGTGAAAAAGAAATGCAGTCGATTCGCGGCAAGCAAATCAGCATGATCTTTCAGGATCCGATGACGTCGCTCAATCCGACGAGCAAAATCGGCAAGCAAATTATGGAAGCGATCGTGAAGCATGAAAACATCAGCATGAAAGAAGCGCGCCAACGGGCGCTGCGCATGCTTGAATTGGTCGGAATTCCGCAGCCCGAAAAACGCATCGATCAATATCCGCATGAATATTCCGGCGGAATGCGCCAGCGGGCCATGATTGCCATTGCGCTTGCCTGCCGCCCGAAACTGCTCATTGCTGATGAGCCGACAACGGCGCTCGATGTGACGATTCAGGCGCAAATGCTTGAGCTGATGAAATCGATTCAAGAAAAAATGGGGACGGCGATCATCCTCATTACGCATGATCTCGGCGTCGTTGCGGAAATGTGCGATCGAGTCGCCGTGATGTATGCGGGACAGGTTGTTGAGACGGGACGGGTAAAACCGCTGTTTAAACATCCGCAGCATCCGTATACGAGAGGATTGCTGAAGTCTGTTCCCCGATTGGATGCCAATCGAAAAGCGCCGCTCCAGCCGATTGTCGGTTCGCCTCCCGATTTGTTTGAACCGCCGCAAGGCTGTGCTTTTTATCCGCGCTGCAGCTATGCCATGCGCATTTGCAAGGATTATGCTCCGAAGCTGGAAAAAACACGCGAAGGGCAGTACGCTTCCTGCTGGCTTCATCATCCGCTGGCAGACAAGACGAAATGGCTCAAGGAGGGGATGGCTGTTGATCGTTAGATTGGAAGGAAAGCCGATCCGTGTTCGCGGCGAAAGATTGGAAAAAGAAGAACAGACGCCGCTTTTGCGAATTAAAAATTTGACAAAGCATTTCACAGTAGGCAAACAAAAATTAAAAGCAGTCGAAGGGCTTACTTTTGACATTTATCCCGGCGAAACGCTTGGCCTCGTTGGAGAAAGCGGATGCGGAAAATCAACAGCCGGCCGGACGATGATTCGCCTGCTTGAACCGACCAAAGGCGAGGTTCATTATAACGGCATCCAATTGTTTTCGCTTTCCGGCCGTGAAATGATGAAAATAAGAAGAGAGATTCAAATGATTTTTCAAGATCCGTATGCTTCGTTAAATCCGAGGATGACGGTAGAAGAAATAATTGGCGAGCCATTTGCCATCCATGGCACATTGCGCGGCAAAAAAAAGCGGGAGCGCATTAAAGAGCTGCTTGGCCTTGTCGGATTGCAGCCGGAGCATATGAGCCGGTTTCCGCATGAATTCAGCGGGGGGCAGCGGCAGCGAATCGGGATTGCGCGGGCGCTTGCGCTTGAACCGAAGTTTATCGTCTGCGACGAGCCGATTTCAGCGCTCGATGTGTCGATCCAAGCGCAAGTTGTGAATTTGTTAAAAGAGCTGCAGCAGAAAATGGGTTTGACGTATTTGTTTATTGCACATGATTTATCCATGGTGAAATACATTTCCGATCGCGTGCTCGTCATGTATTTAGGCCATATGGTTGAACTGACGGACAGCGCGAACCTGTATGACAATCCGCTTCATCCGTACACGAAAGCATTGTTGTCAGCGGTGCCCATTCCCGAGCCGGAAGTGAAGCGGGAGCGCATCATTTTAAAAGGGGACGTTCCCAGCCCCATCAATCCGCCGAGCGGCTGTGTGTTTCGGACGCGGTGCCCGGAAGCTATGGACATCTGTGCACAAGTGAAGCCGGCGTGGCAAGAAGTGATGCCGAATCATTTTACAGCTTGCCATTTGTATCGGCAAGGGGATGTTTAATCGCTTGATGTGTTGGCTTTTGCATATCAGGCATTGTCGTCCATTCGTTCTCATGTCCGTTTGAAAAGCTTTATCGTTTTGATCAGGCGGTTGGAAAATCTGTTTCGTTTTTCCGCCGCCTGATTTTTTTGTTCTGTCTTCGGAAGAAAAGGATCCTTTTCATTTTCAGAAGCCAGCTGGCCAGCGCTGAAGCGATTTTTTGTTTCATCGAAAAAGTGTTTGCTTGACGCTCATCCGTTTACCCCCTAAACTATATAATGGTTGAGGGGGTGAACTTGTTTTGAATGCAAAATTTAAGGAAGCAGCTGAATTGTTTGAGGAAGTGATGATTTATGGGACGGCGCGTGTCTTGAAGTTTGTTGATTTGCCGCATTGGCGCGAGTTTTCCCCTGAACAGCTGCAAGTGTTGAACATTCTTAACACGTACGGACAAACGACAGGCAGCGAAATTGCACAGTTTCAAGGCGTTCATAAAAGCGCGATTTCCAGCCGCATCAAAAAGCTTGAAGAAAAAGGGCTGGTTCAAATGATCCCGGATGCAGACGACCGCCGTCTGAAATTTATCCGTTTGACCAGCAAAGGCAAGCAAGTCCTGGAAACTTCGAAAGAAGCGGTCTATCAGCAATTTGAAAAACTGATTTCAGATCAAGTGGAAGAAGAAGAAATCGATCAGTTTATAAAAATATTTCGCAAATTGAAGAAGATATTGCAGCTTGGGTGAAAGGAGAGAAAGCCATGAGAGCCATTTTAAAATTCCGGTGGCTAATTGCAAGTCTTGTCATTATCGCAACGGCTGGTTTGTTCATCATTTCGCCGGATTTGTCGAAACAGGCGGAAGAAGCGGGGAACTTTCAGCTTCCAGGCGATGCCGATTCGCAAGTTGCCGCGGAAATTTTAAAAAAAGCTGGCGCTGCGGATGAAATGATCTCCGTCGTTTTTGTTTTGGATGAACCTGTGACTGATGATAAAAAAGCAGAAATTTCCGCGATAAGCAAAGAAATCGATGCGCTTGGCGAACCGATTGAAAAAGTGCTCGATCCGTTTGAAGATGAGCAATTGGAAGAACAGCTTGTTTCAGACGATCAACAGACCATATTGATGCCGATCTCGGTTGCCGGCGAGGAAAACGATGTATTAAATGTGAGCGAGAAAATTCGGGCGGACGTTTTGCCAGCGGACGAATCGGTATACATGACAGGCGAAACGCTGATTAATCATGATGTGAATCGCAGCGCGCAAGAAGGGCTGAAACGAACGGAAATCATTACGGTTGTGCTGATTTTTGCTTTGCTGCTGCTCGTTTTCCGTTCGCTTGTCACGCCGTTTATTCCGCTGCTGGTCGTCGGCTTATCGTATTTGCTCAGCCAATCGATCGTTGCTTTTTTAATCGAATGGCTGGCATTTCCAGTTTCAAACTATACGCAAATTTTTCTTGTCGTCGTTTTATTTGGGATTGGAACCGACTATTGCATTTTGCTGCTAAGCCGGTATAAAGAAGAATTGCAAACCGGCCAGTCAACGGAAGATGCGATTGTCAATACGTACAAGACGGCGGGCCGCACATTGTTTATCAGCGCTTTGGCGGTATTTATCGGCTTTTCTGCGATCGGATTCGCTGAATTTTTAATTTTTAAGTCGGCGGTGGGCGTTGCGGTCGGCATTGTTGTTTTGCTTCTCGTTCTTTATACCGTTATTCCGTTTTTCATGGCGCTGTTAAAAGAAAAAATATTTTGGCCGTCAAAGAAAGCGGCATCTCACAGTGACAGCAAAATCTGGATCGCTTTCAGCAGCGTGTCCGTCAAACGCCCTTTTGTTTCGCTTATGATTGTGGCCGCCATTACTGTTCCGATTATCGTTTTTTACAATAATGACATTTCTTATGATATGACGGATGAAATCGATCGAAGCTATGAATCTGTGAAAGGGCTTCGTGCGATTTCACAAGCGTTTGGCGATGGCGATTCTTTGCCTGTGAAAGTGATCATGAAAGAGGATTCAAAACTTGTAAAAGAAAACATTGTTCCGTATGTTGAAACGATCAGCGAAGAAATTCAAAAGCTCGATTCAGTTAAAACGGTTCGTTCGCTTACACGGCCGGCGGGTGAAAAAATTGAAGAAATGTATGTTGATTATCAGCTTGGATTGCTGGCGGACGGAATCGATGAAGCGGCAGCCGGCCTTGATGAAATTCAAAACGGCCTGGCGCAAGTGCATGGCGGATTAAGGCAAACAGGGAATGCCATTCCTTCGGACAGCGAAGCGTCAACAGGCGGACAGCAGCTTCGCCAGGCAGCGAACGGCATTGAGCAAATCAATGAACAAATCGGAGAAATCGCCGGCGGCCTGCAGGCAGGCATGCCGCTTGAGCAGGCGGCCGGCGGTTTGCAGCTGCTGTCGAACGAATTGCAAACGATCAGTGAAGGCATTGAGCTGGCTGCTGGCCATATCGAGCAATCCGGTTCGCAAATCGGCGCACTTGGCAGCGGGCTGAATGAACTGTCTTCCGGAGTCGGCGCTTCGGCTCATGGGCTGGAAAAAATCAGCAGCGGGCTGATTGAGATGCGCGATGTACTGAATGAAATGAGCGAATCGGAATCGGTTCGCGAAACGGGCATGTTCATCCCGAAAGGAACATTGGAAGAGGAGCAGTTTGAACCCGTCCGCGAGCAATATGCATTTGCAGAGGAAACCGGTTTGTTTTTCGAAGTCATTCTTGAAGAACATCCGTATTCGCCTGAAGCGATTGACGCTGTTCGCGACATTAAAGCTGCTGTCGAGCGTTCAGTCATCGGCACGCCGTTTGAAAATGCCGAGATTGCGTACAGCGGCGTTTCCAGCATTAACGCAGATTTGAAAGAAACGACATCCGATGATTTTAAGCATACGGTGACTATCGTGCTTATCTGCCTGTTTGTCGCATTAGCGATTTTATTTCGCTCGTTTATTATGCCCATTTACATGATTGCTTCATTGCTGCTGACGTATTATACTTCGATCGGCATTGCCGAACTGATTTTTGTCCACATGCTTGGATACGACGGGATAACTTGGGCGGTGCCGTTCTTCGGCTTTGTCATGCTCATTGCGCTCGGCGTTGATTATTCCATCTTTCTGCTCGATCGCTTCCGTGAAGAAAGCATCAATGGCCTGACGGTTCATGATGCATTGAAAACGTCCATGGCGAAAATGGGAACGGTCATTATTACAGCAGCGGTTATTCTTGCGGGGACATTTGCAGCCATGATGCCTTCTGGCGTATTAAGCCTTATTCAAATCGCGGTTATTGTTATTACGGGTTTGCTGCTGTACGGCCTGATTATTTTGCCGCTCCTCATTCCAGCGATTACGGTTTCATTTGGCGAAGGCGCCTGGTGGCCTTTTGCATTAAAACGGAGCAATCAAGCAGATTATGAAACATACAAGCAAATATAAAATCAAGCCGATTCATTGATGGCCAGCCTGTTCCAGCAGCGGAGAACAGGCTGTTTTTTTGTGCATTTGGCATAACGGGGAAGGTTTTAAAAACGCAGATTCGCCACTTCATGAAACGAAGGATTCCAAAATGGAAAGCTTATGAATGAAGGGGGCAACAGCTGCGTTGGCTATTGGGCATCTCAAAAAGCCTCACATTGCATAAAAACTTTGGCATCTTTTGCTGGTGAAGCCCCGAGCTAAAAAGGGTACAAGAACGTTATGATTTTTGCGCTAACCTTCTTAGCTGCAACGCTGTACACGGAGGCTGAATGCAGGTGGTGTGCGAGAGAGGGTTTGCGTTCCCGTTCTTCCTGATTCTGAACAATTTCGTCCA
>CALKAO010000050.1 GCA_937983115.1 uncultured Caryophanales bacterium | reverse complement strand
TATCTTTTGGCTGCTGCAGTTTTGAGTTAAATGACTAAAGTATGCAAAGGGTTATTGTCAAGAAAAGCTGTCGAAACTGAAGTGTTGAATTCAGGAAATGCTGTTCAAAGCTTTGAATTTTGATTTTTGAAAAAGTACATGTGCGATAGATGAAAAAAGTCGTTGGAAATTAAAAAAATTTCCTTCGGCTTTTTTAATGAAGCTCAATCCACAGTTGATGAAACAATTAAATATTGTTAGAATATTCATAATAATAATTCAATCTAAAAAGGAGGTTTTTGCAGTGACGACATCCTCACTCGTTTTATCCAGACAGCTGTTAGTAGGAGAACTGCTGAAACGGGCAGCCCATAAGGCGCCAAACAAAACAGCATTTGTATATAACGATGAGTCGCGCACCTTTCGAGAAATGAAAATTCGCGCCAATCAAGTAGCCGGCTGGCTGCAGTCTGAGAACATTTCGATCGATGATAAAGTTGGGTTTATACTAAAAAACGGCTTGCCTTTTGTGGAGGTCTTTTTCGGCGTCTCATTGTCTGGAGCCGTCGGCGTGCCGATCAATTTTCGGCTGCAAGCAGATGAAGTTGAATATATCGTCAATAACTCAGACAGCAAACTGTTGATTATCGATGAAGAATATGCGCCAATGATTCAATCGATTCGAGAACGGATGCCAAAAGTCGAAAAAGTGGTTGTCGTTGGCAGCCAGCATGAAGATTTTATCAGCTACGATTCGATTTTCAATCAACCCGTTGAAGCAAAAATTGTTGAAACGCTTCGCGATGATGATCCGTGCATGATCGTGTACACATCCGGAACAACGGGAAAATCGAAAGGCGCTGTCCTAACCCATAAAAATTTGTGCCAAAATGGGATGAACATGCTTTGGGAAGCTGGCATTGGCTTGAACTTCAAGCAGCTTGTCGTTGCACCGCTTTTTCACATTGCCGCGATGTCGACGCTGATTAACAATTGCTACGTTCAAGGCACATCATACATTCATCGTGAATTTGATCCCGTTGCTGTGCTTGAAACGATTTCAAAAGAACAAATCAATTCCATCTTTCTCGTGCCTGCCATGTGGAATTTCCTTTTCCAGGTTCCGCAGTTGTCAAGCTACGATTTGCAGTCCGTTCAGATTGGGATTACTGGCGGAGCCATAGCGCCGGTCGAATTGAAGAAAAGAATCATGCATTATTTTCCTAATGCTGGATTGTTTGATGCTTTTGGGCAGACTGAAATGAGTCCTGTGACGACGTGCTTGCATCCTGAAGATACGCTGCGAAAGCCAAATTCTGTCGGACGGCCGGTCATCAATGTTGAAGTGAGGGTTGTCGATGATGAAATGAATGATGTGCCAATTGGGAAAATTGGCGAAATTGTCTATCGCGGGCCAACGACAATGAAAGAATATTATAAAAATCCTGAAGCGACCGAAGAGGCATTTGCTGGCGGGTGGTTTCACAGCGGCGATCTTGTGAGAATGGATGAGGAAGGATTCATCTATGTGGTTGATCGCAAAAAAGACATGATTATTAGCGGAGGAGAAAACATTTATCCAGCAGAAATTGAAGAAGTGCTGTATACGCATCCTGACATATTGGAATGCGCGGTCATCGGTGTGCCGGATAAAGATTGGGGCGAAAATGTAAAGGCTTGCATTGTCGTAAAGCCTGGCAAATCTCTGGATGCAGAAGATGTGATCCAATATTGCGCCAAAAAAATCGCTTCCTATAAAAAACCGAAAGAAGTTGAATTTCTTGAGCAATTGCCGAGGAACGCTGCTGGAAAAGTATTAAAACAAGTGTTGAGAAAACAGCATGAAATGAGCAAAGAGACGAGTTGATGTTCACGCGGTCAGGCAGAACAACTTAGTGGCGTTTCGCTAAGCAGCAATGGTAAAATTGCAGCAGAAGAACATATCCAGCCGGAAAGGAGTTTTCCACATTGAAAATTGTTGCGATTGAACCGACGCCAAGCCCGAATTCGATGAAAATCGTTGTAAATCAAACACTGCCTGATCGACAAAGTTTTCAATATAAACCTTCTGATAAAAATGTTCCGCCGCTGATGAAGGAGCTGCTTGAAATCGAAGGCGTAAAAGGACTCTACCATGTCGCTGATTTTATTGCGCTCGACCGCTATCCGAATGTGGCGTGGGAAGATATTTTGCCAAAAGTCCGCAAAGTGCTTGGAGATGTTGATGCAGAAGAAATGGAACGGACAAAAAAACAAAAAGCAGAGATGAAATCGTTTGGGGAAGTGCAAGTGTTCGTTCAATTTTTCCGTCATATTCCAATGCAAATCAAGCTTGTTGCCGGCGATGAAGAAAAACGGGTGGGATTGCCTGAACGGTTTCAACAGGCGATTATGGATGCGCAGCATGCATCTCCTAACATTGTGATGGAGAGGAAATGGATTGAACAAGGAATCCGCTACGGAGAACTTGATGAGATTGGAAAAGCGGTTGCGGAAGAAATTGCTGCATCTTATGACGAAGAAAGGCTGCGGAAATTAGTCGAAGCGGCATATGAGCAAAATGAAGGAGACACTTACGCAAGACCGGCAATAACGGCTGATGAAGTGCGCGAAGCGATGAAAAGTTCGGATTGGAGAGTCCGATTTGCAGCTTTGGAGAGGCTGAACCCGACAAAAGAAGATATTCCTTTGCTTGCAGATGCGCTTGAAGATGAAAAATCTTCAATTCGCAGATTGGCTGTCGTCCATCTCGGATTGATTGACGATGAAGCCGTTCTTCCATACTTATATAAGGCGCTGAAGGACAAATCCGTTTCCGTTAGACGAACAGCGGGAGACTGTTTGTCTGATCTAGGAAGCCCGAAAGCCATTCCTGCAATGATTGAAGCTTTGAAAGATGAGAACAGGCTTGTCCGCTGGCGTGCAGCGATGTTTTTATATGAAGTGGGAGATGAACGCGCCATCCCCGCTTTAAAAGAAGCGGAATCGGATCCTGAGTTTGAAGTCGGTCTGCAAGCGAAGATGGCGCGAAAGCGAATTGAAAGCGGAGAAGAAGCTGCCGGCTCGGTTTGGCAGCAAATGACGGAGATTAGAAAAAAATCATGAATCAGCTAACGCTCAGTTGCGGCAAAAATCCATCGTTTCTAAATGAAACGATGGGAAATTTAAAAAATTTATTAGTCTGACTATTCCGAAGGGTTGATTTAATCTGTCTTTTATTCATAGGATTTAAAACAATATTCTTATAGGAGGTGATTGAAATTACAAACTATTGGGAGAAGATTGAACAGCTTGTTACCGTAGAAACAGTCAATGGAATCACGCAAAAAGCTTATCGCAACCGCCCTTCTTCTCTCGTTGAAACATTTGAAAGCAGTGTAGAAAGGTTTCCGAATCAAGCAGCGCTTGTACATGAAGCGGAGCGAGTAACGTATGCAGAACTAAACGAAAAAGTGAATCAAGCTGCTTATGCATTAAAGCATGTATATGGCATTCAAAAAGGCGATACGGTTGCTTTGCTGTTGATGAATGGAATTCCATTTGCCATTAGTGTATATGCAATTTTGAAAATTGGCGCAATTGCTGTTCCTCTGAATACAAAGTTAAAATCAACTGAGCTTCTCGGCATGCTAAAAGACGCGAATGTGAAAACGGTGATTTCAAATGAAGAATGGTGGCCGCAAATTGAAGCAATTAAAGACAAACTTTCAATAAATGAATTTTTTATAACAAGTGCGAACCCGCCAGCGGGAACGGTGTCATTTGACAGCCTTTTTGATGATGGTTTTGAACAAACCGTTAACGAAGACATTTTTGAAAAGGATCCCGCTTTCATCATGTATACATCTGGTACAACTGGAAAACCGAAAGGAGCTTTAATTACACACCGGAATATGATTCACACGTGTTTAAATTACACGTATTGTTATCGGCTTACGAATTTTGATTCAACTTTGATTGCTGTGCCTGTTTTTCATATTACAGGATTGGCTGCTCAATTGATGACATTTATTTATCTCGGCGGAAAAATTGTGCTAATGTCAAAGTTTCAGCCAAATCAATTTCTTTCCTTGCTGGAAAAAGAAAAGGTTTCTCATGTGATCGCTTCGCCGACTGTCTATACAATGACGCTGATGGAACGAGATTACAAAAATTATAATCTTTCGAATTGGCGGGTTTGTGCTTTTGGCGGTGCGCCGATGCCTGTCGATACGTTAATCGAATTGAAAAGATGGGTGCCTTCGCTTGAATTTCATAATACGTACGGATTAACCGAAACGACCTCGCCGGCTACCATCATGCCAGATGAACACCAACATCGGAAAATTCATTCGGTTGGCGTTCCCACACCCGTCACGGAGGTAAAAGTGGTTGATCCCGATACGAGACAAGAATTAGGAACAAATGAAATCGGGGAACTCATGTTTAAAGGGCCAATGGTAATAGAAAAGTATTGGAATAATGAAAAAGCGACAGAAGAATCGATTGTAAATGGCTGGCTCGCGACCGGCGATCTAGCTTTGATCGACGAAGAAGGTTTTATTACGATAATGGACCGAATAAAAGATATGATTAACCGAGGCGGCGAAAAAATTTATTCTGTCGAAGTTGAAGATGCGCTTTACTCTCATCCCAGCATATTAGAAGCTGCCATTGTTGGTGTTCCGGATAAGCAGTATGGCGAGGTTGTTAAAGCTTGCATCGTTGTAAAGCCAAATGAGACTCTGACAGAAGAAGAAGTAAAGAATTGGATTAGTAAACGATTAGCAAAGTATAAAGTGCCGGCATATGTTGAATTTTTAGAACAGCTGCCCAGAAATCCAAACGGAAAAGTAATGAAAAATCTTCTGCGTTATATTCCGAAAAAAATCAATTGAAACGTTTAAGGAGGAATTTTAAATGAGTAAAACGGTGAATACGGTGTTAGGACCTGTCAATGTTGAAAAATTAGGCAAAACACTTATGCATGAACATTTCTTTTTTGGATATCCAGGGTATCACGGAAATTCACTCTATCAAAAAGAACGCGCGGAATTGGTAGAGAGAGGGTTGGCGATTGCAGCACAGGCGAAAGCG
Source organism: uncultured Caryophanales bacterium (assembly GCA_937983115.1). GTDB lineage: Bacteria > Bacillota > Bacilli > Bacillales > UBA6769 > Pueribacillus. The sequence continues at coordinate 9,779 of CALKAO010000050.1, read as the reverse complement.
CATGGCGTTGAAACGATCGTTGATGCGACGCCGAATGAATGCGGCCGTGATCCTGAACTTCTAAAAGAAATATCAGAAAGAGCTGAACTAAATATTATTTGTTCGACAGGATATTATTATGAAGGTGAAGGCGCTCCAGCTTATTTAAAGTTTAAACAGGGAATCGGCCAGGCTGAAGAAGAAATTTATGAAATGTTTATGGGTGAAATTACAAACGGAATAGGCAAAACCGGCATTAAGCCTGGGGTTATCAAACTTGCATCAAGCAAAGATGAGATTACTCCTTATGAACAGATGTTTTTTCGAGCTGCAGCTAAAGTGCAAAAAGATACCGGCATTGCCATCATTACACACACGCAAGAAGGGACGATGGGGCCTGAGCAAGCAGAACTGCTCGTTTCAGAAGGCGCAAATCCAAACAAAATTATGATCGGTCATATGTGTGGAAATACTGATATTAATTATCATGTTCGCACGTTGCAGCAAGGTGTTTACATTGGATTTGACCGTTTGGGTTTGCAAGGTTTTGTAGGTGCACCAATGGATTCGGAACGAATTGCCGTGCTTTTAGGTTTAATAGGCAGCGGTTATATTGATCAACTTATGATGTCGCACGATACTGTAAACATTTGGCTTGGAAAAGAGCCGAGTTTTCCAGAAGAGTTAGCACAATTGGTTGAAAATTGGAATATTTCCCATTTATTTAAAAATGTTATTCCAGCGTTAAAACGAGGCGGCGTATCCGATGAACAAGTGGCGACGATGTTGGTTGACAATCCTCGGGGAATTTTCAGCGGATCAAAAAAACATAGAAATAGAGATGCAGTAGGCACTACAAAATCTGATGCTGAAAATATTTGAGCGCGGGCTCTATTTCCTTATTGCTCGTTTTACTTTAAGGTTCAAATTTTTTTGAGAAAATTTTATTTACAAGCGATTGAAAGCGTTTGGGTTTAATAAAATTGTGATGGGTTGAAAAATTTAGGTGCCAATCGCTCCGTACAAAGATGCATTCAAGCCGCAATATATGTTAAAAGAAGCTTGTTGCCGGCGGGATTGCTTGAACCCGCCAAATGCGTGTCGCGCCAATTTAAAATCGGCTGCAGGCGCATGTTTTTTATCGGTCTTATTTCAATAGGAAGCAAGACCGCACGCCTGGAAAAAGAAAAGTTGAATTTACCATGCAATAGGTCTTGCTTCAATCGAGGCAAGGCCGTATTTTTTTGGAGTTTGCAATGGCGGGCTGTTTTTTACTTCGTTTCGCACATTTTAGTATGATATCATTAGTTGGGACAAGCCGTAAAATGAGGCCATGATAAAAAGATTTAATACGGTGATTTTTTCAATTCAAAAAGGATTTTCATATTTAAACAGCTAATATATATGTAGAGAGAAATGGGGAGGTTTGCCTGATGCATAACGATCACGATGTCATCGAAGTTCGTAAAAGTGAAGACTTTGACCGAGAGAAAGTGAAAGCGTATTTAATGGAGAATTTAAATTTGCCGGATAAGCCGATGGAAGTCAAACAGTTTCCTTCCGGATCATCGAATCTTACTTACTTGATTCGCATTGGGGATTGGGAAGCGGTTTTGCGCCGGCCGCCGTTCGGTCCGCTGCCTCCAAAAGCACATGATATGAAACGAGAATCGAGTTTTTTATCCAAGCTTCATCCAGAGTTTAATCTCGTTCCTAAACCTTACGTTCTTTGTGAAGACGAATCGATTATTGGAGCGCCTTTTTACGTCATGGAACGCAAACGCGGCATTGTGCTCAACGATAAGTTTCCCGAAGGCGCTGATGTGACTGAAGAAACGGGAGCGGATATTTCCCGTGCGTTTATTGAAACGCTTGTGAAGCTTCATGACGTTGATTATAAAAAAGCAGGACTTGACGAATTTGGCTATCCTGAAGGATTTCTTGAGCGTCAAGTTCAAGGATGGACGAAGCGGTTTTTGCGTGTAAAAACGGACGACACCCCTCGCTTTGATGAGATTTCCAAATGGCTGGCAGATCATATGCCGAAATCTCATTATATAAGCGTTATTCATAATGACTATAAATTGAACAACATGCTTTTGACGCCCGATTTTAAACAGGTTGTTGCCGTATTTGACTGGGAGATGGCGACCATTGCCGATCCGCTGTTTGATCTCGGCATCGCCCTCGGCTACTGGGTGCAAAACGATGATCCCGATTTTTTAAAGCAGGTGCTTCCAACGGTGACGTTTTTGCCTGGCTTTTATACTCGCCGGCAATTGATTGAAATTTATGCCGATAAAACGAACCGAAATGTCGATGATATTCATTATTACATCGTGTTTGCCTATTTCAAATTGGCGGGGATTCTCCAGCAAATTTATTACCGCTATAAAATGGGCCAGACGCAGGATGAGCGTTTTGCTACGTATGGAGAACGCGCGAAAAATTTAATTCAATATGCTGCAGAAATTTCGAATAAGCAAAGCTATTAAAAACGATTCAAAAGGAGGATGCTATGGCGACTTTGCCGCTGGAACAAATTCGTGTTCTTGATTTAACAAGGCTGCTTCCGGGGCCGTATTGCAGTCAATTTCTTGCGGATTTTGGCGCTGAAGTGATTAAAATTGAAGAGCCGAACATCGGCGATTATGCGCGTTGGACTAAGCCTCAAGTCAATGGTTTCAGCGCCCTGTTTGCTTCTTTAAATCGAAATAAAAAAAGCGTTACGTTAAATTTGAAATCTGATGGGGACCGCGAGCGGTTTAAAGAATTAGCGAAAACGGCTGATGTTCTGATTGAATCTTTTCGCCCCGGTGTCATGAGCCGTCTCGGCCTCGGTTATGAAACTTTAAAAAAATTGAATCCGAAGCTGGTGTATTGTGCGATTACGGGATATGGGCAAACGGGACCGTATAAAGATAAACCCGGCCATGACCTGAATTATTTAAGCTATGCAGGGCTCTTGCATTTTAATGCTGAAGAAAACGGGAAGCCGCAAGTGCCGGCGGCCCAAATAGCGGATCTTGGCGCAGGCGCATTAATGGCAGCAACTGGAATTTTAATGGCGTTAATGGGGAGAAATGCAACTGGGAAAGGGCAGTTTGTGGATATTTCCATGTTGGATGGCGTTGTTTCCTGGATGCAAACGATCCTGCCGGATTATTTGGCTGGAGAATCAGTCGAAAAAGGGAAGCTGCCATTATCGGGCGGCAGAGCTTGCTATGCCGTTTATGAAACAGCAGATAAACGCTATCTGTCAGTCGGCGCAATTGAGCCGAAGTTTTGGCGGGCATTTTGTGAGGGAATTGAACGGCCTGAACTCATCCCTATGCTTGATGCACCGCATGAAAAACAAAAGGAGCTGCGTGAAACGATTCAAACGGTTATTGGTCAGAAAACATTGGAACAATGGATGGACATTTTTGAACGGGTTGATGCATGCGTTGCTCCGGTCCTTACGCTTGATGAAATGATTAACCATCCACAGGTTAAAGAGAGAAACATGGTTGTGTCCTTTCAAGAACAACTGCAAATCGCCAACCCGATCAAACTTTCTGATACGCCTGCTCAGATCTATGCAAAAGCGCCGAAACTCGGGGAACATAATCGAGACATTCTTGGCAGATGATGCAAAACGTTTGATATTGCTTGATAGTGGATATACCGTATATGAAGGAGGGATAAATGATGAGCAAACGAATTGCTGTTTTAATGACCGATTTATTTGAGGAATCGGAGTTTACCGAGCCGAAAAAAGCGCTGACAGAAGCGGGACATCAAGTTGTTGTCATCGAAAAAGAGGAAGGGAAGCTGCTGAAAGGCAAAAACGGCGATGAGTCGGTTAAGGTTGACGCATCGATTGATGAAGCGAATCCTTCTGATTTTGACGCGCTGCTTATACCCGGTGGATTTTCCCCGGATATTTTGCGGGCCGATGAGCGATTTGTGAACTTTGCCAAAGCCTTTATGGAAAGCAAAAAGCCTGTGTTTGCGATTTGCCATGGACCGCAGCTTTTAATCACAGCCGAAACACTAAAAGGCCGTGATGTTACGGGCTATAAGTCCATCCATGTTGATTTGAAAAATGCAGGCGCAAACTTGCATGATGAAGAAGTTGTCGTATGCCAAAATCAGCTCGTAACGAGCCGGACGCCGGCGGATCTTGAAGCATTTGCTCGCGAAATGTTAAAACTTTTGTAAATGCCTGCTCTCACGCCATCATTTCGATGGCTGGGAGCATTTTTTATTGATATGCTAGAATGTGTGATAGGCAAACATTATAATATGAAAAAAGCGGTTTTTGGATGGAGTGGGAATGTTGCACCTCGAACATTATAAACAAGTTCAGTGTATCAAGCTGCCGCTCAATCGTTTGATTCCTCATATGTCTGTCTATGTATACATCGTTGACAATCTGATGATCGATACCGGACCGAAACATGCAAAAAAACGGCTCGGCCGGCTTATCAAAGATAAAAACGTCAATCAAGCTGCGATTACGCATGAACATCGCGATCATTGCGGAACAGCGGATTGGCTGGCGAAAAAATTTGCAGTGACAATCTATATGAACAAAGCAAATGCAAGACGCTCTTTTTTTTCATGCAGCAAGCTTCATGATCTGGCGAAACAATACCCTAAAAAAATCGAATGCACGAATCATGAATTGATTCCGGTTCATACACCGGGGCATACCCGCGATCATACATGCTTATATGAACCGAACAATGGCTGGCTGTTTGCCGGCGATTTATACATCACTTCTAAACCGACCGTCAGCTTGTGGTCGGAGTCGGTTTCAAAATCTATCGAGTCCTTGAAAACCATCCTAGCCCTAGATTTTGATACGCTCTTTTGCGCTCATCAAGGGGTGGTGGAAAATGGCAGGCAAATGCTGAGCGAAAAGCTTGCTTATTTGGAAACGGTGCAGGCTCAGGCGGTAGAACTGTATAATAAAGGGTACAGCGAGCGCGCAATTGCCAAAATATTATTTCCAAAAAAAGCGAGGCTTGAGCGGCTCACATTTGGCGCGTTTTCAAGCCTCCATTTGGTTCGCCAGCTGATTCGAGCACATAATAAGCGGATCTAAAAGCGATACTATAGGCATCGCGTCTTTTTCTATTTAATAATGCCGCATGCGATTCTTTCGCCGGCATTGCCGGCTGGATCGGTTTTATAATCGTCGGGATCGGCATGGATGATGAGCGCGGTTCCGCCGTTTTCAATCAATGAATTTTTTTCGCCTTTTTTCAATGTGACAAGATCGGCCGCAATCTTATCGGCAACCGTGCCGTCATTTTGCACGATGAGGTTTGGCAAGTCGCCAGCGTGCGGCCCTTTCGGATTCAGCGTTCCATGCTCTTTGTTGAAAGGATTGAAATGGGCTCCTGCGGTTTCAAATTTCTTTTCAGGTTGGCAGATGCCGTATTCATGAATGTGGAACCCGTGCGCCCCTGGCGGAAGTCCTTCAGCTTCTATTGAAATCGCTACGCCTTTCCCTGTTTCAGTGAGGGCGGCTTTGCCAATTGTTTCGCTATCCTGATTGATGAGGATCACAGTGATTTCGCTTCGCTCGCCTTTGCTGCTCGTTTCCATTGTTTCAGGTTCGTCAATTGGAGCAGGAGCGGTTTCATTTTCTGAATCGTTTGCGCAGGCTGCAAGCAAAATCGCCAAGACAAATGCGTATTTGTATTTTTTCATCGATTTCACTCCAAATGAGGTTTTTTAACAGGATAGCCAAGATTTTTTATGTTAAACCTTTTTGTAAGCTGTTTTTCTATGGTACAATAAGCGTAATTGACAGTCATGCTTAGCGATTTGATGGTACATAAGGAGGAGACAGGCGCATGTTTGAAATCATTGGATTTATTATCGGGTTAATTTTATGTGCATATTTTATTACACAAGAACTTGTTGATTAATGAACACCTTGTCTTATGGCAGGGTGTTTTCTCTCAGGGGATAACATGACGTTCGCTGTTTTGAATCGTTGAAATTGAAATGAAGAAACATCTTTGCTTGAAGGGGGGGCGAAGGTGAAGCAGATCGATTATTTATCAGTCCTTGAATCGCTGCATGACCCGGTTATCGTTGTGTTGAGAGATGGGACAATTGCGTTTGTGAACAAAGCCTATACGAAACAATTTAACGTCCCAAAAGAAAAAATCGAAGGCAGGAAATTGACAAAAATTGAAGAAACTTCGCGAATACTTGAAGTTTTAAAAACTGGAAAGCCGCTGATAAACGATTACAGCTATGTCCATTCGTTAAAAATGCATGTCGGGGCAAATATTACCCCGCTTTATAAAGATGGCGAATGGATCGGCGCTGTCACGATTATGAAAGACATCAATGAATTTAAAAAATTGCAGCGTGAATTAGAAAAGTATATTAAGTATAGCGAACAGCTGCGCCAACAGCTTGATCAACGGAGTTTTTTATTGCTGAAAAGCGAATCTCCGAAAATGAAACGTGCGGTGTCATTAGCAAAAAAAGTGGCTAAATCAACCGCATCCATTTTGTTGATGGGGGAAAGCGGCGTCGGAAAAGAAGTATTTGCGCGGGCAATCCATGAAGCGAGCCTGCGTCATGACAAGCCTTTTGTTCCAATCAATATTGCATCCATACCCGATTCACTGTTTGAGAGCGAATTGTTCGGTTACGAAGAAGGTTCATTTACCGGTTCAAAAAAAGGCGGAAAAAAAGGATTGCTGGAACTGGCTCACGGGGGAACGCTGTTTTTAGATGAAATTGGCGAAATGTCGCTCAGCGCGCAGGCGAAATTGCTTAGGGTCATTCAAGAACGCGAATACATTAAAGTTGGAGGGACGAAGCCGCATCCGCTGGATGTCCGGATTATTTGCGCAACGAATCGAAATTTGAATGAAGAGATAAAAAAAGGCAGCTTTCGCGAAGATTTATATTATCGAATTAATGTGATCCCGATTGAAATCCCCCCGCTTCGAGAGCGAATTGAAGACCTTCCTCACTTAATTGAGAATATTATGACAACGCTTTCATCAAAATACAACAAGCATGTTGCGATGGATATGGATGATGATGTATTAGCGGTTTTAAAAACCTACAACTGGCCGGGAAATGTGCGCGAGCTGGCAAATGTCATTGAGCAGATGCTTGTCGTCAGCACCGATCCTTATTTTAAAGTGGAAGACATTCCGATGCGCATTCGCAACGGAAACAGCGAGGACGGTGACGCGGCGCTGAGCCATTATTCTGCGCCGCAAATCAGCCATTATGAAAATTTGCAGACGCTGCTAGAGGAAACCGAGCGGAATGCCATTATTAAAGCGCTTCAAGAATGCCAAACGCGGACAGAAGCGATTAAAAGACTGGGAATCAGCCGAAAAGCCTTTTATGCAAAATTAAAAAAATATAAGCTGCAGTAACACGGGTGTTTCATAAAGAAACAGATGTTTCTTTGGGATACACCCGTGTTCCTGTATGGAAACGCTTTTTCTGAAAAATTCTTGGTATTTCTTGATTTTAACATTGGCACAAATGTTGCATCCTATTAAAAGTAAGCTACAAAGATTTGGAGAGAAGGGACATCGCATGAAAATAAAAATTCACCGCATGCCGCTGGAAGATGCGAAAATCACGTATCAAGAGACGGCTGGCCTGGCGATTATCAGCATTCACCGCCCCCACACGAAAAATGCATTAACCGCCAATATGTGGACGGAACTGTCAGAGATTGCCAGTTTTGTTTTAGACAATCCGAAAAATAAAGTTGTGCTGCTTCGGGGAAGCGGACAGCAGTTTACAGCGGGATCAGACATCAAAGAATTTTACAAAATGTCGGTTGAAGAAGCGGAAGCCAGTTTCATGCTGATGGAAAAAGCGATCTCCGCGTTTGAAACCCTTCCGATGCCGACGATTGGCGTGATTAACGGTCCGGCGATGGGAGCGGGTTTGGAGCTGGCTCTTGCCTGTGATTTAAGAATTGGTTCAGAACATGCAAAAATGGGAATTCCAGTCGGCAGGCTGGGAATTCGCCTAAGCAGCAAATTTGCCCAGCGCCTTGTCAATTTAATCGGACCGAGCCGAACGAAAGAACTGGTTTATACTGGAAAAATTTTAAATGCTGAAGAAAGCTATCGCTTAGGCATGCTCAACCGGCTGGTCAAAAATGAAAAGCTTGATCGTTTCGCAATTAAATTGGGCAAATTGGTCGCTTCCCAATCTCCTGCTTCTTTAAAGGCGATTAAGCAGTCGGTTGCCAATTGTGTAAACAGTGCGGAAGAGCTTTGGAAAGAAGATGTTCCATTTGTTGATCCGCATGATTTTCCCGAAGGGGTTGCAGCTTTTGTTGAAAAGCGGCCGCCGCGGTTTAAGCGGCGCATTCGCGATTAAAACACGACTTTGTCAAAAACCACCTTCACATGCTCAATGTCGAGTTCAAGGTAGTTTTGGAAGGAATCGACAATGCGCTGTTGAATTTCAGTTCCGATTTCCTTCAGTGAACGGCTGAAAGGAAAGCGAAGGCTCACGTGAACGTGAATGGCAGGCGTCATATACATTTGCACGGTGATGTGTTTGCAAGTTTGAATCTCGTCGACAAAACCCACTTCTTTTTCAACGATCGCCTTTAAAATTTTATCGGAAATGTGAATGGTTCCGCGTGTGAAGTCAGGGTGGACGATCGTCGTTTCGCCAATGAATTCGCGCTGGTTTGAAAATAATCGCTTTCCTTTCATAATCATTTTTTTAAAAAAGTTTTGCTCAATTTGAAGATATGGGACAGGAATGACGTGTTTTCCTTCGGTTTTTCTTACGTAAAGCGCCATTTTGATTTCACTTGGAGAACGAATATCAGCAACGTTTACGTAATGATTGACCGGGCCGATTTCTAAAGCGCTTGCAATTTTGTCTACCATTTTTATCGAAGTGCCAATAATCAATAGCTTTTTAATTTTATAGTTTTTAAGCGCTTTTTGCATTTCGCGCCGATGATCTTCCATATGAAAAGTCGCTCTTTTTACGGCGGCAATATAGTTTTTTTCAAATTTTGCCGATGAACCGGCTATGCGTTTGCCTTTATAGATTAGCAAGCCGTCGTCTATAATGGCGGGAATTTTGTTTTCGTGGGCGAAAAAAAGTGAACTCGTGCTTTTTCCTGTTCCGCTTGGTCCATATAAACCGTAAATGATCACGCAACCACCAACCAGTTTTTTAACCATTATAAAAAAATTTTTAGTAGAAAACAAAAAAAGAATTGCAAAAGAAAATGCGGCTCGTTATAATAGTGTTAATTCCGATATGAAAACTATGTTTTATATTTATCATGTATAATGATATAGAAAAACTTTCATTGGTTAAGGAGGATAAATTTTTTATGGCAAAAGTGACCTTTCAGCAAGAAGGAAAAATCGGAGTTATTACTATTGATTCGCCGCCTGTTAATGCATTGGAGAAGCAAGTGCTTGAAGAGTTGGATGCGTGCATCGGGCAAATCCCATTTGATGTGGATGTTGTCATTATTTACGGCGCAGGAGGAAAAGCATTTGTTGCCGGCGCTGATATAAATGATTTTCCTAATTTGAATAAAGACGATGGCATTGCGCTTACAAAGAAAGGGCAAGCGATTTTTAACAAAGTTGCGGAACTGGAGCAGCCCGTTATCGCTGCGATTGACGGGTTTGCGCTAGGCGGGGGGCTTGAGCTTGCACTCGCGTGCGACATACGCATTGCGTCTTTAAAATCGCAAGTCGGTTTTCCTGAAGTAAAATAGATCGGAAGAGCACACGTCTGAACTCCAGTCACAAGACGGAATCTCG
>CALKAO010000049.1 GCA_937983115.1 uncultured Caryophanales bacterium | reverse complement strand
CGACCACCGAGATCTACACTCTTTCCCTACACGACGCTCTTCCGATCTTTTCACCGACCCCGCGCACGAACAGTTCTGTTGCTTCAAAGATCGGGGTTCGAATTTCTTCATAACAATAATTTTCACAAATCTCACGCGCTTTTTGTTCAACGTATTGCCACTTTTCAGTCTCGCCAGGCAAAATGTCTTGTGTTCCTCTTGGGATTTGAATGGCCATAATTTCCCTCCATTTTTGCAATCTTCAATGCGATTCGATAAAAATATAAAAACTCCCGTCCGAACAAATTCCCAGGGACGAGAGCTGCTACCCGCGGTGCCACCCTAATTGAAGCTGTGCTTCCACTATTGCAGATAACGCCTGATGCGTTCTCACCTACTAACCATGAGTTCAGTGAGAAATCTAAGGAGCGTCTTTCATAAAGCGTAAGCGAGAAATGCTTTCAGCCGGGGCATTTCTTCTCTATGCGCCACAACTTTACTACTCTTCTCCCTCATCGATTTTTCAAGTATAAAGTTGCCCTTATCGTACAAAATCCAACGTAAAATTGTCAAGTCACCGGCGTTTGCTTTCCAAAATGAAAGTCACGGGGCCATCATTCGTCAGCGCAACATCCATCGTGGCTCCAAACTGCCCGGTTTCTACGACAAGCCCCAGTTCACGAAGACGGTCGTTAAACCGCTCATACAATTGCTTCGCTTTTTCAGGATGGGCTGCTTCTGTAAAGCTCGGCCGTCTTCCTTTGCTGCAATCGCCGTATAGCGTAAATTGGGATACCGACAGCACTTCGCGAGACGTTTCCAAAAGCGAATGGTTCAATTTGCCGTTTTCATCTTCAAAAATCCGCAAATGAGCAATTTTTTTGGCAAGATATGCGGCATCCTCTTCACCATCATTATGGGTGATCCCAACGAGCAAGACAACCCCTTTGTTGATCTTTCCAACGATTTCGCCGTCGACCGTAACCGAAGCATTTTTAGCACGCTGCAATACGACTCGCATAACAAGCTCTCCTTTAATTATTGAATTACTCTTCTTACGGAATAAATATCATGAATTCGTTTGATGCGATCTACAACTTTTTGCAGATGATTGACATTATGAATTAAAATCGTCATGTTGACCGTTGTCAGTTTATTTCGATCCGTTCTGCCAGTAACCGTTTGAATGTCTGTTTTTGACTCAGCAACCGCCTGCAGGACTTCGTTTAACAGCCCTTTGCGGTCATAGCCTGTAATTTCAATGTCGACATGGTAGTTTTTATTTGATGCCTCAACGCCCTTCCATTCAACTTCCAGCAAGCGTTTCATCGCTTCTTCTGATTGGACGTTTGGACAATGGCTGCGGTGCACCGACACTCCGCGCCCTTTCGTAATGAATCCGACAATTTCATCGCCAGGCACAGGATTGCAGCATTTTGACAAGCGGATGAGCATGTTGTCTACGCCTTTTACCCTTACGCCGCTGTCGGATTTCGAACGATGCGCATGCTTTGCTTTTGAATCTGCAAACGATTCGATCAGCGTTTCATTGTCAATTTCCGCTTGTTTTTTCTTTCTGAGCCTATCAGTCAAGCGCGTGGCGATTTGCGCTGCCGTTATGCCGCTGAAGCCTACTGCCGCATACATATCGTCAGCACTCGAAAAATTAAATTTCTTCGCCGTGCCCTGCAAATTTTCTTCTGTCAGCAAATCTTTCGGCTCGAAGCCAAGCTGCTTGATTTCCTGTTCAACCAGTTCTTTTCCTTTAGCCACGTTTTCTTCGCGCTTTTGCTTTTTAAACCATTGTTTTATTTTATTTTTTGCATGGGAGCTTTTCGTAATTTTCAGCCAGTCCCTGCTTGGTCCATATGAGTGCTTCGATGTAATGATTTCAACAATGTCACCTGTTTTCAGCTTATAATCAAGCGGAACAATTTTGCTGTTTACTTTTGCGCCAATCGTTTGATTGCCGATTTCCGTATGAATGCGGTACGCAAAATCAATCGGAACGGATCCGGCGGGGAGTTCAATCACATCGCTTTTTGGTGTAAAAACAAGCACCGTATCGCTAAACAGATCCATTTTTAACGATTCGACAAATTCTTCCGCGTTGTTCGCGACTTTTTGCCATTCTAAAATTTCACGGAACCATGTCAATTTTTTCTCGAAAGAAGACTGCGGATTTTTCTTGCCTTCTTTATAGGCCCAATGCGCAGCGATTCCGTACTCAGCCACTCGATGCATCTCTTTCGTGCGGATTTGAACTTCGACTGGCTCGCCTTTCGGTCCGATGATCGTCGTATGCAAAGACTGATACATGTTTGCTTTCGGCATGGCAATATGATCTTTAAAACGGCCAGGAAGCGGTTTCCAGCATGTATGAATAATGCCCAGCGCAGCATAGCAGTCGCGAATGCTGTCAACGATGACGCGAACAGCCAGCAAATCATAAATTTCAGAAAACTGTCGGTTTTGCAGCACCATTTTCCGATAAATGCTGTAAATATGCTTCGGCCGGCCCGAAATTTCGGCTTGGATTGAAACTTTTTCAAGCTGGCGGCGGATTTCCTGTTTGATTTCTTCGACATTTTGTTCCCGCTCTGTACGGCGTTTTTGCATTAAATTCACAATTCGATAATATTGCTGGGGGTTTAAATAGCGCAATGAAATGTCTTCCAATTCCCATTTTATCGTTGAAATTCCCAGGCGATGGGCGAGCGGGGCAAAAATTTCCAGCGTTTCATTTGCAATGGCCATCTGTTTTTCTTTGGACATATACTTTAACGTTCGCATGTTGTGCAGGCGGTCAGCGAGCTTAATTAAGATGCATCGGATGTCGCGCGCCATGGCTACGAGCAGTTTTCGGTGGTTTTCAGCCTGCTGCTCTTCTTTCGATTTAAATTTTATTTTCTTTAATTTCGTGACGCCATCAACCAAATCAGCAATTTCTTCATTAAATGCTTCTTTCAAATCGTCAAGCGTAATCGACGTATCCTCAACGACATCGTGAAGAAAACCCGCTGACACTGTAATATAATCCATTCCGAGGTCGACTAAAATTCCGGCGACTTCAACGGGATGGGAAATGTACGGAGCGCCTGATTTGCGAAACTGGTCTTTATGCGCTTCTTTCGCAAACTCATACGCCTTTTCAAGAAAAGCGCACTCTTCATCTGACATATAGGTTTTCGCTTTATTTAAAACTTCTTCAATCGTCATGGAAATCACCTAATGATTATCGTTGGTGTATCGCGAAAATGACAGGCTCGTTGTAAACATTATCATGAATTTAGCGGTCGCTGTAAAGATGCAAATATAAACATTAAAACAGCATTTGCCCATGAATTCACCAAGCCACTCATTCAAGCATCGAAGCATTCATTGGCAGGCTGACGACAAGCATGAATTCGGCTTCGATAACTTAGAACGCACACTGGCATCATTTGACGCGTTTTAAAATTAAAAAGCGCCCTTTTAAAAGAGCACTCTTTTCCCTTTATTCGTATGTTGTGAGGGCATAAATGTCATAGCCGTCCAGCTTGCTTCTACCTTTAAGATACGCCAATTCAATGAGAAAAGCAATTCCGACGACGATCCCGCCTAGCTGTTCCACTAATTTGACGGTCGCTTCAATCGTGCCGCCAGTCGCCAGCAAATCATCTGTAACGAGCACTTTTTGTCCGGGCTTAATCGCATCTTTATGCAAGGTTAAAACATCTTTTCCGTATTCAAGGCCGTACTCGGTTTTTACGACTTCCCGCGGCAGCTTTCCTTCTTTGCGAACCGGGGCAAACCCCACTCCTAAAGCATAGGCGACGGGGCAGCCAAAGATAAAACCGCGCGCTTCAGGACCGACAATGAGATCCACTTGCTTTTTCTTTGCATATTGAACGAGATCATCGATTGCTCGTTTATAGATTTCGCCATTTTGCATTAATGTCGTAATATCTTTAAATTTTACACCTTTTTTTGGATAATCTTCGATCACGGTAATATAAGACTTATAATCCATCAGTTCGTTGCCTCCTCAACTTGTGCACGAGCAAATATGTTTTGAAAAAAAGCTTTTAATTCATTGTATGGTGAATACAGCAATTTCTTTTCCATTTCAATCATGGCAAGTTTTCGCTGATAGGTTTCTGAATCCGTCAGCACGCGTTTTACTGGATTATCGATGATCGAAATCATACCATCCTCTATTTTAACAAAGTTTAATTCGACAAACACTTGGATGATAAAATGGACCGCTTCCCTTCCCATCCGATAGGTTTGTGCAAGTTCATCCATTTTGTTCACTGATGTATTTCGAACTTTCCTTAAAAACGCATAAACAAATTTAAATTGTTCGCGCGATGGGACAGGTGTAAACAAATGATCTTCCTCATGATAAAAAAACGCATACATCCGCTTTGGCGGCATTGGCAGCGAACGATACCAATCGATGAGTTCTTTTTCATGCTTCGGCAAATCTAAAATTACGTGATACGGCCTCTCCCATTCAAAATGGCCCGATTGATTTGCCGGACAATATGCGGCATGCTTCCAATCGAGCAGCTCCAAAGCTTCAAGTGTTTGGCTGCGAAAATGAATGAGCTGGACTTTATCATAAGGCAGGCGCTGCAAATGGCCATGGATCTGTTTTACGCCGCGGCAGTCAAACAGCTGCCAATCTTCTACACTGACATCCGTCAGCATCAATTGCGGTTTGCGAAATCCATTCCATTCATTAATGGATAATTCGCCGACCGCATTCACGATGGCATCCTGGCTGATTTCATGAAATAAATAGCCGAGCCGAAAACCGACTCCATCCAAGACATGAGCGCCTTCTTTTAACTGGAATTTCAAATGATTTTCTTGGATGCCTATTTTTCTAATATGCGTTAATTGTTTCTTTTTCAACAGAAATTTTGGTTTTGGGTTGCCCACGCCAAATGGGGCGAGCCGCTCTAGTTCTTCCAGCATTTCTACCGTAATCTCTTCAATCTCGCATTCGACATCGATATCTGTAATCGGGATAAAGTCATTTTCGGCAAGCTGCTCGTCTGCGAGCGCATTCAAGCGTTCCCTCAGCGCCTCAATATCCTCTATTTTGATCGTCAGCCCTGCTGCCATGGGATGCCCGCCGAAATTGACTAATAGATCTTTGCATAATGACAAGTTTGCAAAGATGTTGAAATTTGCAATGCTGCGGGCAGATCCTTTCGCTTCATTTTCACCGCTGTCGACTGCCAAAATAACAACCGGGCGATAATAGCGTTCGACCAAACGTGAAGCAACGATGCCGACAACCCCTGAATGCCAGCCTTCTTGAGCAATGACAAAAACTCGATCATGCATATATTTTTCTTCAATCATCGCAATCGCCTGCTTGGCAATCGCATCGACAATTTTTTGTCTCTCTTTATTTTGTTCCTCAAGCTTCTCCGACCATTCTTTTGCCTCATCTTCATTCGCTGCCATAAGCAATTGCAATGCTGAATCAGCCGAATCGATTCTACCGGCGGCATTTAAACGCGGCCCCAGCATAAATCCGAGATGTTCTTCATTCAAGCGTTTGCCTTGGACGCCGCAGCTGGCAAGCAGCGCTTGAATGCCCGGCTTATCGCTATTTTCAATCGATGGAATGCCTTCAGATACAAATTTTCGGTTTTCTCCTTTTAGCGGCACTAAATCAGCGACTGTTCCAATCGCAACAAAGTCAAGCAAATCTTTCGGCGCGTCTCCAAGCAGCGCATGGGCCAATTTAAACGCAACGCCTACACCAGCCAGTTCTTTAAACGGATATGAGCAATCAGGCTGTTTCGGATTAATAATCGCATGCGCATTTGGAAGTTTTGGGGGCGGTTCATGGTGATCGGTAATAATGAAATCCAAATTCAGCTCTTTTGCAACTTCTGCTTCATAAACTGCAGATATGCCTGTATCTACGGAAATAATCAGCCGAACCCCTTGTTGTTTAGCCCAGCGAAAAGCTGCTTCATTTGGTCCATATCCTTCCGCCAATCGATTTGGTATGTACGTCAAAACATTTGCTTGCAGTCTTTTTAACGTATGTACGAGCAGCGCAGTGCTTGTCACGCCATCTGCATCATAATCTCCAAAAATTAAAATCGTTTCCTTTTGTTCAATTGCTGTCTGAATGCGGCGAACGGCGCGATCCATATCTTTTAGTAGAAAGGGATCATGAACTGGAATCGAATCGATATTCAAAAACTGCTGCGCTCGCTCTACGCTGTCCAATCCGCGGCAGACGAGCAAGCGGGCAGTGATTTCACTAATCGACAATTCCGCCTTGAGCTGCTGAACCCTTTTCTCATCAGCATCCTTCACATTCCATCTCGTCAATGCTTCAAACAAAATGAATTCACCCCTTACCCTTACTCATTATACAAGAGTTAAGTAAGGGGAGATAGCCTAAAAAAGTGGCGCATGAAACCATCTGAAACCAAAAAACGAAGGCAATCATCAAAAACCGATGCTGCACGTTCTGCAAAAGGCTTTCATAGCTGAACGAGCTATGCTTCCAACGATTCTGTCCGTTTTTTCTGAAGCTGCTTTCCTTTCCATACCGCCCAAAGCTGCGCTGCAATAAATAGCGACGAATAAGCGCCAAGCAGCAAACCGAACAGCAGCGCGATTGAAAATGGCCGAATCGCTTCTGCACCGAAAAATGCCAATGCCGCAGCGGCAAACAGAACCGTCAAAACCGTATTAATGGAGCGGGCGAGCGTTTGCTGCAAGCTTTGATTCGTAATATTGGCAACCTGTTCAAAGGTTTTCACTTTTTCCACTCGTTTCATGTTCTCGCGTATCCTGTCAAATGTAACTATCTTATCATTAATCGAATAGCCGACAATCGTCAACACAGCTGCGATAAATGTAATATCGACTTCAATTTGAAAAATGCTGAACATAGCCACCATGAGAAACGCATCATGGAGGAGTGAAAGAATTGCAGTAACGCCTTGCATCCATTCAAAGCGAAAGGCAACATAGATCATAATTCCGACAAGGGAGATTGAAACAGCGACGATCGCATTTTTAGCCAATTCTTTTCCAACTTGAGGCGAAACCGTGCTCACATTTGGTTCGCTGCCGTATTCGGCTTCGAAATGTTCTTTCACCGCGGCAATTTCTTGCTGGGCCAGCACATGCCCAAATTGAATGACAGCCATTTCATTTTTTTCGCCAGCAAACGTAATATCATTTGCTTCCAGCCCAAGTTTGTTAAAATGCGATTTGATTTCTTCGGCATCCAACGGGCCATCCCCCGTAATTTCAACACGGGAGCCGCTTTTAAAATCAGTTCCAAGATTTAACTGTTGAATCGCCAGCATCACAACGCCAACAATTAAAAATGTAATAGTAAACACAAAAAATTTGCTGCGGTGCTTTACAAAATCAAACTTTACTTGAACTTTGTATTCTTCACCCTTCGATAAATCCGCTATTTGATCGGGTTTCACGCCAAACATCCGCGGCTTTTTGTCGAGCGCTTTGCTTTTCACCCATAATCCGAGCAGCAGCCTTGAGCCGTAAACGGCGGTTAAAAAACTGACAAGAATGCTAAGGATAAGCATGACAGCAAATCCTTTCACCGAGCTTGTCCCGTAAAAAAACAAAACACCTGCCGCGATTAATGTTGTAATATTCGCATCAAGAATCGTTGTAAATGCGCGTTTCCCGCCTAATTTAAATGCAGACAGCACGGTCCGGCCGGCCTTTAATTCTTCTTTAATTCGTTCATACGTCAAAATGTTCGCATCGACTGCCATGCCCACCCCAAGAATCAAAGCAGCAATTCCAGGCAGTGTCAACACCGCCTCCATCCATCCAAAAATCACAAGAATTAGAAAAATATAAATGGACAGCGTAATTGACGCAATAAGGCCTGGGAAACGATAATACACAATCATATAAATAAAAATCAACGCAATGGCGATCGCACCGGCAGCAATCGTTTTTTCCATCGCCTGCATTCCAAATTGCGCTCCAACAGATGTCGAATAGACTTCTTCCAATTCTACCGGCAATGAGCCGGCATTCAGCAAATCCGCCAATTGCGTTGCTTCTTCGACTGTAAAGCTGCCTTCAATAACAACGTTTTTTGTATTTAACACTTGATTGACTGCAGGCGCTGACAAAAACTTTGGATCGTCTTTTTGAACTTCTTCCCGAAAGGAATCGCCTTCTTCATAATCAAGCCAAATGACGAGCAGATTTTCACCTGGAGGCTTGTTTAAAATCTCCTGCGTTACTTCGCCAAATTTGTCCGCGTCTTTCAATGTCAGCGATACGATCGGGCGATTTGCTTCATCAAAAGTCAAACTGGCCCCATTCGACTCCAAATCCGCGCCGCTTAGCATGATGTTGTCATCAACATCGCGAAATGTAAGCTCCGCTTGCGTTGAAAGCATTTCGCGCGCTTCGCTTTGATCTTCAACGCCGGCCAGTTGAACGCGGATTCGATTGCTGCCTTCAATTTGAATATTTGGTTCGGATACGCCAATGACATCAATTCGGTTTCGAAGCGCACTCACCGTGCTGTTCAACGTTTCCTCGGTTATTTTTTCACCTTCTGGCGGATGCACTTCATACAGCACTTCAAACCCGCCTTGAAGATCAAGCCCCAGTTTGATATTGTCCGCCGTTTCATCATAGGTAAAGCCGATAAGCAGTCCCACGGCAAGTACAACGATAAAAAAAAGTGCAATGCGTCCTTTTTTAATCATCGATTCAAATCCTTCCTTATGTAATCTCATTGTCATCGAGTCCGAGCAGCCGGTGATTTTCCTCTTTCCGAATATCAAAATCCGTTTCCGTAACTGCGCGAATCGTCAGCCAATTCATGTATTCATTAACAGAAAGCCGAAAGATTTCAGCCACCAGCTGATGAAGTTTATAATCGCCTTTCCGACGCTCGATTTTTTCCAGCACACATTGCCAAATTTCATCAGGTGTCACCGTCTCATAGCCGTACAATTGAAATTCCTCAGCTTTGCTTGCGATGACTGGATGCACTTTATTTTTCCATGCTTTTATCTCTTCAATATTTGACATGCCATCACCATCCAACGAAATCTTGTCATGGTTTGTACACCTTTAAGCATATACATAGTTGTGAAAAAGTTCCATAGCTTTTTAATCCGCAGGCATCAATCAAATCACATTCGATGGGAAAGCAGGGAAAGCCATGTCGAAACAATCGTTTCTACGCGGCACTTTTATTTTAATCGCAGCTGGTTTTATAACAAAACTCCTCGGATTTGTAAATAAAATTGTCATCGCCCGCATCATGGGAGAAGAAGGCGTTGGACTTTATGTAATGGCCGTTCCAACCTTTATTTTAGCGGTCACATTAACGCGGCTTGGACTTCCAGTTGCGATATCCAAAATGGTCGCTGAAGCCGATGCCGTCCAGAACACCCAAAAAATTAAAAAAGTGCTCATCGTTTCACTCACGCTGACCGCGGGATTAAGCATCGTGTGGACGAGCGGGCTATTTTTGCTTGCACCCATTTTAGCAAAAACCTTTTTTACTGACGAGCGCACCCTTTATCCCTTGCTGGCAATTGCCCCGGTTGTGCCAATCGTCGCGCTGTCTTCGGTGATTCGCGGCTACTTTCAAGGCAAGCAAAACATGCGTCCATCTGCTTATTCTCAAGTGATTGAGCAAGTGGTTCGCATTGTACTCGTTGCCTTTTTTACGATGGCTCTGCTTCCGTACGGCGTTGAATTTGCAGCTGCAGGCGCTATGATTTCAGTCGTGTTCGGTGAACTTGCTTCGCTCATTTATTTATTTTTGAAGTTTAAAATGAGCAAAAAATTCACAATAAGAATGCGTTTTTTTCAGCATTTAAAAGAAGGCAAAGAAACGCTGCGCTCATTGATGAGCATTTCTCTTCCGACGACTGGAAGCCAGCTCATCGGTTCCATTTCTTATTTTTTCGAACCGATTATTGTTGCACAAAGCCTAGCGATTGCTGGTGTTCTGCCTACTGAAGCCACCAAGCAATACGGTGCTTTGACTGGATTTGCTATTCCGCTTCTGCTCTTGCCGGGATTTATTACTTATGCGATTTCAACTTCGCTCATTCCGGCAATCAGCGAATCAGCCGCTCAGCATCATTATCGGTCCATTGACCATCGAATCAATCAAGCCATCCGGCTTTCCTTTATAGCAGGCGGAATTTCTTTTATTATAACGTATATTTTCGCGTTTCCATTAATGGATTTGCTGTACAACGCCCCCCAGTTTGCCATATACGTTCAGCTGATGGCGCCATTTTTCTTTTTTCATTACTTTCAAGGCCCGTTTGCCGCCGCTTTGCAAGCGTTGGGTTTTGCCAAAGCGGCGATGATAAACAGTTTGATTGGCGCCATCGTGAAAACAGCAGGCATTTTTGTTCTGGCCTCAAATCCAAAGCTTGGCATTAAAGGTGTGGCGCTTGCAATTTCAATTGGAATCGTGCTCGTTACACTGCTGCATTTAGCGACCATTATGAAAGTCACGTCGTTCCACATTCAAAAAATGGATTTACTAAAATGCTTAACCGCTGTCACTGCCTGTTTTGCAATCGCAAAACCGATTTGCCATGCATTCATTGTCAAAGAAAAACTTCTGCAAACAACATTAATCACTGTCTCGCTCGTTATAATCATTTTTCTTTTCGCATCGATTCTGTTTGGAGCAATAAAAAAAGACGATCTAAAAGCGCTTCCCTTTATTCGCAATCGAATCAAATAATCAGCCTTTTCATATCGCCCAGCATCTTATGCCATCTTTCTCCAATGCCATTTCAAGTGGACCAGCAGTTATTCCAAACAGCTCTTTTTAGCGCCAACAATGAGGCATGTTTTGATGAAAATGATTTTTCGCCTGTTATGGGGCCGTCCAATGCCTCAGTGATTGCAGCCAGTGAAAATGAGCCTCACCATCATGAATCTCGTTCAAAAAAAAGACTGGATCCGCTGCTTCATCGAGAAAAAATGGGAATGCCGCTTCTAAAAAAAGAAAAAACGAATAAGCTTTAGTAGGCATGTTCAAAGCAAAAAAACCATATTAGCCTGATTTAAAGGGGGTTGAATCATTGGAAAGAGCAGTCAAAGCGGTCTTATACGGGTTGCTGTTTATTTTTGTCATTATTGTCGCTGTCGGCTTTATCTTATCTTTAATCTTGCAATTTTCCAGCTTGACTGAACAGTCTTTGCAATGGGTTACGGCAGCGGTTACGTTTGTTGCCCTGTTTGTCGGAGGATTTATTGCAGGGGGGAAAGGAAAAGAAGCAGGATGGGTGCTCGGAGGGATAACAGGCCTCGGGTTTGTGATCATCGTCTTTCTCATTCAATTTCTAGGCTTCAATACGGGCTATGAACTGACGCAGCTTCTGCATCACATTGCATACATCCTAACTGCTACGATAGGCGGCGTCATTGGCGTCAATTTAAGCAGCAAATCCGCCAATTAAAAAAACGAGCATAGCGCTCGTTCTTTTTTCTTAATCATTTTTATCGACAACTTCACGGACCGCTTGACGATCATATGTAAGTCTGGAGCCATCGCCTGCACGAAGAACAACTTTGTCCTCATCAATTGCATCGATAATGGCATGCAAGCCGCCAATCGTAATAATTTTGTCCCCTTTTTGCAAGTTGTTATGCATTTCTCTCGTTTCCTTTTGTCTTTTTTGCTGTGGGCGAATTAACAAGAAATACAAAACAACAAACATTAAAATGAGCGGCAAAAATCCTCCTAATCCTTCCATATCTTCACTCCTTTCATTCCGAGATATTGAACTAAAAATTTTTGGCGTTCGGTTTGTTGAAACCATATCTTTCAAAAAATTCTTCACGAAAAGTCAGCAAGCTGTTTTGCTTAATCGCTTCTCGCACTTGCACCATTAAGTTTATCAAAAAATAAAGATTATGATAAGTTGTAAGTCGAAATCCAAAAGTTTCATTCGCTTTAATCAAATGTCGAATATACGCTCGCGTATACGTCTTGCAAACACGGCAATCGCACTTTTCATCAATTGGGCGAAAATCTTTCGCAAATTTCGCATTTCGAATCGTCAGTCGTCCGGTTGAAGTCATGCATGTTCCATTGCGGGCAATTCGAGTCGGAAGAACGCAATCAAACATATCAATCCCGCGAATCGCTCCATCAATTAACGAATCGGGAGAGCCGACTCCCATTAAATAGCGAGGTTTATTCGTTGGCAGCAGGGGCGTAGTATATTCAAGAATCCGATTCATCACCGGTTTCGGTTCGCCAACAGACAAGCCGCCAATCGCATATCCCGGAAAATCTAATGAAACGAGATCTTCGGCGCTTTGCCTGCGCAGCGCTTCAAATTCTCCGCCTTGCACGATTCCAAACAAACTTTGTTTTTCAACATTTTTATGCGCGGACAAACATCGCTCTGCCCAGCGGCTTGTCCGTTCCACGGATTCCTTCATATATTCATACGTTGCGGGATAAGGCGGGCATTCATCAAACGCCATAATAATATCGGCTCCGAGCGCATTTTGAATCTCAACCGCCAATTCGGGCGAAAGAAATAGCCTTTCCCCATTTAAATGATTGCGAAAGTAAACCCCTGCTTCTTCAATTTCACGCAAGTCGCTTAAACTAAACACTTGAAAACCGCCTGAATCCGTCAAAATGGCATTGTTCCAATTCATAAATTGATGCAGTCCGCCTGCTTCCTGTATAATTTCATGGCCAGGCCTAAGCCATAAGTGATACGTATTGCTCAAAATAACCCCTGCACCGATTTCATACAGTTCTTCTGGACTCATCGTCTTAACGGTTGCTAATGTGCCAACAGGCATAAACATCGGCGTATCGAACGTTCCATGCGGGGTGTGCAATTTCCCTAAACGGGCGCCCGACTGTCGGCACGTTTTAATCAATTCATATCGAATCGCAGCCACGACTCGGTACACTTCCTTCCAATATCAACATTGCATCGCCAAAACTAAAAAAACGATACCGCGATTGAATCGCTTCTTCATACGCTTGCATGATAAAATCTCGTCCAGCAAAGGCTGAAACAAGCATGATTAACGATGACTTTGGCAAATGAAAATTTGTAATCATGCCGTCAATCGCTTGAAAAGCAAATCCCGGATAAATAAAAATGTCCGTCCAGCCTGAAGCTGCAGCGAACTTCCCTTTTTCTTTCATAATGGTTTCCAACGTTCGTGTCGTTGTCGTGCCAACGGCAATAATTCGACCTCCATTTTTTTTCACTTGATTTAATAACTTTGCAGTCTCAGATGTCAGCTGATAAAATTCGGCATGCATCGTATGCTCTTCAACCACTTTCGCCGATACGGGGCGAAACGTGCCCAAGCCGACGTGCAAAGTGACATAAGCAAGATGCACGCCTTTCGCTTGAACGGCTTCGAGCAGGTCTTTCGTAAAATGAAGGCCCGCGGTTGGCGCAGCGGCAGAACCCTCCCGTTTTGCATACACGGTCTGGTAGCGTTCGCGATCGTCAAGCTGTTTTTTAATATAAGGGGGCAGCGGCATCTCGCCTAGTTGATCAAGAACTTCATAAAAAATTCCTTCATATTGAAATTCAAATTCTCTCCCGCCATTTTCTCCAAGCGCCGTACAAACCGCTTTTAACTTGCCTTCGCCAAAATGGACAGCCGTTCCGATTTGAATGCGTTTCGCCGGTTTGACAAGCGTATTCCATCGGTTACCTGACACTTGATTTAAAAGCAAGACTTCAATTTTTGCCCCCGTCTTTTCTTTCACTCCGTATAAACGGGCGGGCATGACGCGTGTATCGTTTAAAACAAGACAATCCCCTGGGCGCAAAAAAGAGAGGATATCTGAAAACTTTTGATGACTTATGTTTTTAGACTTCGGATCGATTACCATCAGCCGTGAATCCGATCGATTCTCTAACGGCGTCTGTGCGATTAGCCGTTCTGGCAATTGAAAATCAAACAAGTTTACATCCACAATGCAGCCATCCTTACTTAACGGACTCTACCCATAATATAAAAGATCAAACTTAAGATGACACTGATGACAATTGATGTGACAATTGGAAAATAAAACGTTGTATTCCCTTTTTTTATGACAATGTCCCCGGGGAGTTTCCCGATGAATTGCATGAAAAAACCGACCAGCAAAAAAATAATACCGATGACAATAAACAGTTTCGAAAACTCCATTTTACTCGGGCACCTCCATGTTAAAATGGCGATAGGCTAGCGGAGTGGCCACCCTTCCGCGCGGTGTCCGCTTAATGAAACCGATCTGCAGCAAATACGGCTCATACACTTCTTCAATGGTTTGCGGCTCTTCCCCAATCGAAGAGGCAAGCGTGTCCAAACCTACCGGTCCCCCATTAAACCGGGTGATCATCCACGTAATTATTTTATGGTCAATTTGGTCAAGCCCTATACTGTCCACCTGGAGCTTATCCAACGATTGCTTCGCAATGCCGAGTGTAATTTTTCCATTCCCTTGCACTTGAGCGAAATCTCGCACCCTCCGCAGCAAACGATTAGCAATGCGCGGCGTTCCCCGCGAGCGTTTCGCCAGCTCGAGCGCTGCTGCTTCTTCAATTTCAATCGAAAAAAGCTCAGCCGTCCGCGTCACAATTTGCATTAATTCGGCTTCTGAATAATACTCCAGCCGATTGAACACGCCGAAGCGATCGCGCAGCGGAGCAGAAAGAAATCCGGCTCGCGTCGTCGCTCCAATTAACGTAAATGGCGGCAAATCAATGCGCAGCGAACGAACCGTTTCTCCCTGGCCAATGATAATATCTAAACAAAAATCTTCCATCGCGGGATAAAGCACTTCTTCAATCGAACGATGGAGCCGGTGAATTTCATCAATAAACAGCACATCGCCAGGTTCAAGCGACGTTAAAATCGCCGCGAGGTCGCCTTGTCTTTCAATTGTCGGGCCTGATGCCGTCCGAATATTCACGCCCATCTCATTTGCGATGATGGAAGCGAGCGTCGTTTTCCCAAGTCCGGGAGGGCCATACAGCAACACATGATCGAGCGTTTCATTTCTCATTTTTGCCGCTTTAATAAACACTTTTAAGTTTTCTTTCACTTTTTCCTGTCCAATGTATTGATCTAAATTAGTAGGGCGCAAACTCAACTCCGAGCCGTCTTCACGAATCGCTTCTCCGCTGACAAGCCGCTCTTCCACATCCACTCACCTCCATTACGATTGAATGAGCATTTGAAGCGCTTTTTTAATCAATTCATCTGCTGCAAGCGATTCATCCCGCAATTTTGGCAGCACCTTTTTTATTTCTCGCTCTGCATATCCCAATGCTCTTAATGCATCCGCCACCTCGTTGATAACGTCAGGCTGAAGCGATGGCTTTCGCATTTCTTGATGCAAATCAGGGAAAACTGCAAATTCCGAAAGCTTCCCTTTTAAATCGAGAATCATTTGGCGGGCCGTTTTTTTGCCGACTCCTGGAAACTTCATCAAAAACTTCTCGTCTTCATTTTCAATTGCAGCGACAACTTGCCTTGGCTCGCCAGCCGCCAAAATTGCAAGCCCGCCTTTTGGACCGATGCCAGAAACACTCAATAGCTTCGTAAAAAGAGCTTTTTCCTCACGCGTTTCAAATCCATATAACAATGACGCATCTTCTCTTACATAATGATAAGTGTAGATTTTTGCCTTGCCCTCGTATTTTTGATATGTAAACGGATTTGGACAGAAAATGCGATAGCCGACGCCATTCACATTTAATACGACATATTCTGGATGAACATAATCGATTTCCCCAATAAAAAATTCATACAACCGATTTTCTCTCCTCTTCATTTCTCATCATCTTATTGTAACATGACAATCGCACCGAGTGTAAACGGATAGAAACTGAAAAAAGAAGCCTTGCGCTGGCTTCTTTAACAAGCTTGTTTTTCGTAT
>CALKAO010000048.1 GCA_937983115.1 uncultured Caryophanales bacterium | reverse complement strand
CTTAATGAATGCACCTCTGCTTATTTCATCCTTAAACGTTCCTCCCCGGCTTAACCATATGCTTGCTTATGGATTCATTATCCTAGCTTCTCCAATTTTTTTCAGAATCCTTCTTAAAATATTAAAAAAGCGATAAAATTGGGTTTCGAGCTGAAATTTTCCGTTTGTTTTTGATATACACTCTTGGGATGCGTGAAGTCAAATTACAAGGAATTTCGTAATTGATCGTGTCGAGCTTGCTTGCGATTTCATCCATTGTAATTTTATGATCGCCTTGCTCGCCTATTAATGTTACTTTTGTCCCGATCGGCAATTTTTCCGGCAAACGCACCATGCATTGATCCATGCAGATTCGCCCTACAATCGGAGCATACTCGCCTTCGATTAAAACACGGCCTTCTTTTGCCAGCCGGCGAATCCATCCATCGGCGTAACCGATCGGAACCGTACCGATCCATTCTCTTTCTTTCGCCGTATAGGTCGCTCCATAACTGACTGTATCGCCCGGCATCAATTCCTTCACATGGACGAGCTGGCTATGAAGAGAAAATGCGGGTTTCAGCTCAAAAGGAGGCTGGATGGCATCCGACGGCTTTAACCCATACATTGAAATGCCCAATCGAATAAATGAAAAACTGTCATTTGGAAGGCGGGTCGCTCCCGCGCTGTTGCTAATATGAATCACTTCCGGTTCGATGCTTTTATCTCTAAGCCATCCCAGCCAATCGCGGAACCGATCTTGCTGAACGAAAAACAAAGGGCTGTTCATATCATCAGCGGTTGCAAAATGTGTATACACGCCTTCCAGTTTCAACTGTTTGTGCTTTTTTACAAGGGCTGCAATCTCTTCCGCTTCCTGCATGCTTTTCAAACCTAATCGGCTCATCCCTGTATCAAATTTCAAATGAAAGCGAAGTTCATTGACTTTTGTTTGCAGCGCCTTCTCCAGCCATTCTTTTTGAAAAACGGTCAAAACAAGATGATATTTTTCAGCAAGATGGGCATCAGAAGGACGAACCCAACCCATGATGAGAATGGGCGCTGTTATCCCAGCTTTTCGCAGTTGAATCGCTTCATCCAACAGAGCAACAGCCAAATATTCCGCTCCTGCTTCCAATGCAGCCCATGCCACTTCAACCGCCCCATGTCCGTAAGCATTTGCTTTGACTACTGCCATTATTTTTGTATTTGAATGAAGATGATGTTTGAATGCTTGAATGTTTTCATGGATTGCATCAAGGTCAACCTCTGCCCACGTATCGCGGTAGAACGGTTGAATTCCCAAAACAAACCCTCCAATTGAATCAATTCATAATGTAGCCTTCTCTATCTTACCCTATTTACTATTTGAGAAAAAGAGTGAAATTCAAGCGAGGGAATGGTCGGCAGCATGGATGCTTTTAGAAAAACAAAAGGCTCAGCAAGTGCAAATCGACTTACGTGAGCCTATGCAATCATTTAGCTGCAGCACCCTGGACGGAACGGGCTACAGCCAGCATCTCTTCATCGTCTAAATCTTTTGACGCAAGAAGAAAATCCATGCCATTATAAGTCCAGGAAATCGCATCGCCGGTTTTTATTCCAATAACGAAGCCGAGATCGACTGGCTCACCGCTTGCAAAATGGACAGGCGCACTCGCTTCAACGGCAACATCTGCTTGTTTTTGAATGAGCGTAAATGACTGTTCATCTCCTGTATAAGTGAGAACAAGCTGCTTTTCGCCATCGCGCACGACTTCTTTTTCATCCGCAAGCGTTGCGTCTGCAGTATATTCAGGATATAAAGGGCTTGCTTCCGGCTGTTCGCCATCAGCCATCGCGGGAACCTCCAATTTGGCGCTTGTCATATTGCGATCCATGTCAAATGCATCATCATCAAACTCTGCATCAAACTCTACGGTTTTGAAATCCGCAGTTACAAGCACATTGGCATCCTGATCCTTGACGATGATCTTTTTCGGTTCCAGCTTCTTTTTTGTAAATGTAATTTCCTGCTTAAACAAATTTTTATTTTGATAGTTTGCTTTCGTCGTAAATACGTAAGCGTCTTCTTCTGCTTTAAAGGTTCGATCACTGTCATTTAACACGTCATTGACAAGCGATTCGTACAAATAAATTTGGCTGTTGTTTTCCGGCCAATCGCTTTGAAAGCGAAAGCTTTTGTTTAATGCGGGCGTTAGAACAAAAACCCCTTCATCATTGCGTAAAATGATCTGGCTTTGTTCGCGATTGCCGCTTTCAATTTTTATTCGATAATAGCTCGGCTTTTTATGCCAGATTTCCACATCGTATTCTTGCGGCTTCTCGCCGCTTTCAAATGTCATTTTCGCCGTCATCTTATAGCTTTGCAGTTTTTCCGTTCGTTCGCTTAATGCTTCTAAAATGTCTTCTTGGCTTTTTGAGCCGCACCCTGCAGCCAGCGCAGCAAAAATCAATGCGCTTACGATTGAAACAATCGTCTTTTTCATCGGCTTCACTCCCTTGTCTCATTTCATACACAAAGGAGGGATGGCAACAGCATCATAACGAATGTTGATCGATTAACCGATATACGTTTGGCAGGGCGTCGATTAAATCCGATGCGATGACGTCAATGGGGGAATGGCGCGTGTTAACCAGTTCATCCGCAACTCGGCCATGAACGAAAACAGCGTTGCAAATTGCCGCCTGCAATGATGAATGCTGCATCATGAGCGCTAATATCATGCCGGTCAATACATCGCCTGACCCGCCTTTAGCAAGCGAAGCATTTCCTGTCGGATTAATGAACTGATTGCCCGACGGCGTCGTGCAGATTGTAAACGGCCCTTTTAAAACGACATAAACTCCGTAAGAAACTGCGAATTCCCGACTGAGCTGA
The DNA here is from genome assembly GCA_937983115.1 of uncultured Caryophanales bacterium. Classification (GTDB taxonomy): domain Bacteria; phylum Bacillota; class Bacilli; order Bacillales; family UBA6769; genus Pueribacillus. The sequence goes on along the minus strand of CALKAO010000048.1, from coordinate 43,302 downwards.
AAGCGCTTCGCTTTCACTTCCTGGACGGAAATTCCAAGGAGCCTTGCCATCTCGCCTTCATGCGGCGTAACAATGGTCGGCGCCGTTCTCGTTTTCAGTGAATCAAGCATCCCGGCCAGATGATAAAGGCCATCTGCATCGATGAGAAGGGGAATGTCTTTAGCAAGCACTTGTTTTAATATGAGGCGGCTTCCTTCATTTCGCCCCATTCCAGGCCCAACAGCAATTGCATCGGTGTCCTTTTCATTGAATGGCTGCAATTCCCCCTCGAACTGTCCATCGATAGATGAACACGGATGATACATCGCTTCAATCACGCCGCTCGCTGCAGGAATTCGCGCTTCCTCTGGAATCGCGAGCGTCAGCAGCCCGCTTCCGCTTCTTAATGCAGCCTTTGCTGCCATCATAATCGCACCGCTCATTGATTTCGAACCGCCAACGAGCAAGCCTTTCCCATGGGAACCTTTATGCGAATCAGGGCTGCGTTTTGGAAACGTTCGCATCACATCTTCAGCTGTCCAAACATAGCGCTTCTCGTTCACTCGTTCACTGATGAGAGGCGGAATGCCGATATTGACGACATGAATTTCACCATAATAATGGCGGCTCGGGTAGAGAAAAGCACTGAGTTTTGGATGATGAATCACAATCGTTTCATCCGCTCGAATCGCATCTTCAGCTTCTCCGCTGTCTGCAGATATGCCGCTTGGAACATCAATCGCAATAACATGCTTATCTTTTGCCGCATTGATCAATGAGACGATCTCTTGATAAGGCGGCCGCAGTGATCCTGACATGCCGATCCCAAGCAGCGCATCGACAACATGCGTACATGCAGCAAGCGCATCGCGAAACGCTTCGAACCCTTTTTCCGAAATGCAGTGCATATCATAGCCCGAGCGTTCATAAACGCGCATTGCTTTTTCCGCGTCTCCGGTGATTTCACCCTTTTCTACAGCGAGCCAAACATCCGCCGCATACCCGCAGCTTTTTAACATGCGTGCAATGACAAAACCGTCTCCCCCATTGTTGCCTTTTCCGATCAGAACCAAAATTCGCTCGCTGCCAGTCAAACGGCTAACAATCCTTGCTGCTGCCGCCTGTCCCGCATTTTCCATTAACATTTCGCCATGCAGGCCCAACTGCATCGCTTCGCGGTCAATCGCATACATTTCATCTTTCGTTACGACTTGCACAAACTTCCCTCCTAGCCGCATTAAAAATATATGAGACAACTTCTGCCAATATGCTGACTAGCTTGACAAGCGTTCAATAATCACTTGCGCAGCGGCAATCTGCTTCGTATGCGTAATGGTGACATGAACTCTTTCATCATTTGAATCAGTAGCAATCAACGGCCTGCCATCGTTATTTTTTATTTCAATGTGCTGCCAGCTCAGTTTTCCGATTCCAGTTCCTTTAGCTTTTGCATAAGCTTCTTTTGCAGCAAACCTCCCGGCTAAAAACTCGACCTTGCGCTTCCAAGCCAGTTGTTCAAATTGTTTTTTTTCCATTGGCGTTAAAATGCGATCAACAAATTTTTCATTGGTTAACATCGCTTTTTCAATCCGTTTGATTTCAATCAAATCAAGGCCAATACCGACTATCACAGCAACCGATCTCCTTCTAAATCATTCATCATTTTCATAAACTGTACATACAAATCGCAAAAGAATTTCATCCATGAGGGGACAGGGCAGCAATTCACGGCTCATAAACCTGGATTTGCGGCAGCATTCAACAGAACGCACGCCAAACAGCTGCGCATGCAAACCCCTTCATAATTGTGTTACGATATTGTCAAACAAATCGCAATCAGTAGAGAAGGGTGATTCCCGATGTTTATCCGGCATGAATCGTTGCGTTCGTTTGTAAAGCTCTATCCGATTGTATCAACGCTCATCATCATTCATCTCAGCTTATTTCTCATCATCAACTTTTTCCCAAACGGCGAACTTGTTTTATATTGGGGCGTCGGCCAAAACGGCTTAATTGCACAAGGCGAATATTGGCGCGTCATGACACCGATTTTTCTGCACGCAACCTTTGCCCATCTGCTGTTCAATTCGTTTTCTCTCTATTTATTTGGACCTGCGCTTGAACAAATGCTTGGCAAAATGACATTTATTTTAAGCTACCTCGTTATGGGGATCATCCCGAATCTGTTTACTTTTTATCTCGAGGATGCATTTTTTACGCAGCTCGGCGCTTCCGGCGCAATCTACGGCTTGTTTGGAATCTATCTGTATATGGTGATGTTTCGCAAAGATTTAATCGATCGAGGCAGCTCGCAAATTGTCACAACCATTTTAATCATCGGCCTCGTCATGACATTTGTTACGCCAAACATCAACATTCTCGCCCATATTTTTGGATTTATAAGCGGACTCGCGATTTCACCGATCGTTTTAGTCCGGGCTAAACCATATACGATGCATATCGAGGTGCGGCCGCGGGTTGAACAGAATGAACCGGCGTTTAACCCCAATCGCTGGAAAAGGCGAAAAACGAACCGAAATCCGATTCAAACACTGATTTGGGGATTGTTTATTTTATTCGTTATCGCTGGCATCCTCGTTTACTTGCGCTGATTTTTTGCGCGGCCGAAGCCGGTGAATCAGCTCGCCGGCTTCTTTCTCGTCCATATCGATGATGTGATACGTCTTTCCAAACAGCCCGCCCAATACCGAAATTTGAAAGCTGGCCAGTTGTTTTCGCAATTGCAGCAAGGATTGATGGGATTCAATGGCTTGTATCCGTTTTTTAATCGTAAGCACGGTCGTCCGTTTTAATCTTCGAAAGCGAACAGCTGCCAGTTGATCTGTTAAAAACCAGCCGGCGTCTCGATGCTTGGACCATCCAAAAAGAAGCCCGATGAATAAAAGCGCTATCGAAAGAATCGCAAATTTCACCGGAATAAAGAAAAACGCTGCACAAACGAGAAGCGCAAAAAACCATGTGCTGCGAATGAGATAGCGCCTCAATGCGCGTTTTGGCACAGCTTGAAAAGGAACTTCCTCAGCAAATGCCGGCAGCACTTTTTTTAAAAATGGATAAATTTCATTTCGTTTAATTAACGGATGAATGAGCGTGGATTGTTCCTGTTCTTGTCCGCTGTCTCCGGCAATTTCCAATGATATCGCTGCATATTGAAAAGGCTGCCTCAGCAGACCCTCATCGATGCGCACCGCCTGCACTTTATTGATCGGCACCGTCACTTGGCGCTTTTCAAGCAAACCTCTTTCAATGATAAGTTCATCACGCTGCTTTTTTACAGTAAAACCGCCAAAGCGAATCAGCGTACTGAGCATCGATACCATCCAGGCAATCAAAGCAATTAAAAAAACAACTATCGATAGAAACGCAATGCTCGAAGAAATAAGCGCTTGAAACATGTTTTCATAAAAACGCTCAGGCAAAAACTGGTCGATTTGTGAAAAAACAGCGGCGATGAACGAAAATAAAACGCCAAATCCCCCTGATGTCGAAGCGACAATGAACAGCGCTTTTGTTGAAAGCCTGCTTTCAAATTCAACCGCTTTTCGTTCAGTTCCATTCGTCTCCGCTTCGAATTCATCTTCCCGATTTCGAATCCATTCTCTCAATTCATCCCCTTGTTTCTTAGTGAGTGCAGATAATTGCGCTTCCGGTTCAACGCTGCCGCCTGCTGTTTCAATCTGCAGCTTCACAAGCCCGAACAGGCGATGAATCACTCCTTGAGTAACCTGAATCGCTTGAATGCGTTCAAACGGGATAAACCGCTGTTTCCGCACAATAAGCCCATACTCGATTTGAATTTCTTGATCGGTCACGACATAGTAAAAACGAAGCCAGCGCAAAAAACTTGAAATGACCGTATATAAAAAAATTGCGCTGATTGCAAGCAAACTCCACCATTCAAACGAGCCGCCGCGATATGCTGTGAGCAATATAAAGATCAAGGGAACGAGCATATCTCTCAATGAAGACAAAAGGTTCATAAGCATAAATGCCGGGTGAAGACGGCTGCGGCTAAACATCATCTTCCACCACCATGGCAAACTGCGAAATTTTCGCTCTCAATTCATCTGCCACTTCATGTGAAAGCGCCGGAATGACGTGCTGCGTTGCAGCAGTTGAAATCGTGACAGCAGCTAATTTGTAGTAGCGATATAAAGGGCCGTCTTCTGTGTCGACATGCTGAACGCGAACCATCGGAATGACTGTCCGGGTTCTTATAAAAATTCCCCGGTATAAATCAATTTCCTCTTCCGTCACTTCATAACGCCAATAGCGAAAGCGCAAAAAAGGAATGAAAAAGATCTGATAAATGGCATAGCCAATGATAAGAAAAAAAAGCGCAGCAACCCCCCATTTAGGCAAAGCGGGAATCCATTCTATGAACGATGAAACAATAAAAAATGCAAGGGCCAAACCAGCAAAAATCAAACTGCTGATGACTCCTCTTATCCTCCAGACGGTCACCGCTTTCGGATCAAGCGATTCTTTAGGCAAAGCGCGCATCTCGTTCCTCCTCAAGTTGTTAGTTTATAAGTAAGTATACTGGATCTCTTTTTCACTCACAATCTGGGGGCGATCAACAGACATAAAAACAATGCATGACGCCGCAATCATCCGCCAAAGCTGCGATGCGCCACCACTATTTTTTCTACGCAATGCCGCTTTATGCTCCAGCTGCAAGACTTTGCACCATCACTAGCCAAATGCGGCCATTTTTTTTCATTTTTAAAGACAAACAGCCGTTTCATCATGGCCGCTTGCAATATACTTGCAGTGAAAAGTTTTGGGCTCAGAAAAATTGCAAAATGCCAGCCTTCTCAATCCTCTATTCAGCGATCAAAAAAAGCCTTAAAGGAAATTCAATCCTTCAAGGCTTTTCATAGAACATGAGTCTTTTAGAATGGATTAAAATTGTTCTGCTTCTGTTGAACCAGCAAGAGCTGTTGTTGAAGCTGTGCCGCCTGAAACAACTTGTGCAACTTCATCAAAGTAGCCTGTTCCAACTTCACGTTGATGGCGAGTTGCTTCATAGCCGTATTTTTCATTATCAAATTCACGCTGCTGAAGCTCTGAGTAAGCTGCCATTCCACGTTCGCTGTAGCCTTTTGCGAGTTCGAACATGGAATTGTTTAGCGAATGGAAGCCAGCCAAAGTGACGAATTGGAATTTATAGCCGAATTTGGCGATTTCTTCTTGGAATGAAGCAATTTCTTCATCGCTTAATTTTGCTTTCCAGTTAAATGATGGCGAGCAGTTATAAGCAAGCATCTTGCCAGGATATTTTTCATGAATGGCTTCAGCAAAGCGACGGGCTTCTTCAACGTTCGGCTCAGCTGTTTCACACCAAATCAAGTCCGCATATGGCGCATAAGCAAGACCGCGAGCGATCGCTTGGTCGAGACCAGCATTTGTGCGGTAGAAACCTTCTTCTGTTCGTTCATCTTTGATAAACGGACGATCGTATTCATCAGCGTCGCTCATAATCAAGTCAGCCGCATTCGCATCCGTACGAGCAATAATAAGGGTTGGAACACCCATTACGTCTGCGGCCAGTCTAGCTGCAATCAAGTTTTGTACGGCTTGCTTTGTCGGAATTAATACTTTTCCGCCTAAGTGTCCGCATTTTTTCTCTGAAGCCAGTTGGTCTTCAAAGTGAACGCCTGCAGCACCTGCTTCAATCATTGCTTTCATCAATTCAAATACATTTAAACGTCCGCCGAAGCCGGCCTCAGCGTCAGCAACGATCGGCGCAAACCAATAGCGGCCGCTGTCTTTTCCTTCTAAATGTTCAATTTGGTCCGCACGCTGCAGCGCATTGTTAATCCGTCTGACAACTTGTGGAACTGAGTTTACTGGATATAAACTTTGGTCAGGATACATTTCTCCTGCAAGGTTTGCATCAGCTGCAACTTGCCAGCCGCTTAAGTAAATGGCTTTCAAACCCGCTTTCACTTGTTGAACCGCCTGATTTCCTGTCAATGCTCCAAGCGCACGCACGAAAGGTTCATCGTGAAGCAAATTCCATAGACGCTCAGCGCCCATTTTTGCAAGCGTGTATTCAATTTTGATCGAACCTCTTAATCTTAAAACATCCTCCGCTGAATAAGGCCGTTTAATTCCCTTCCAGCGTTCATCATTCGCCCAGCTTTCTTCTAACGCTTTGACTTCTTTTGGATCAATTCCCATTACTGCCACTCCCATTCTAGTATTTTTTTGCTGAAGGATTAATGGCCATTACCTTCTGTTATAATACAATTTTGCTTTACCTGCCATTATAGTATAACAGAACAGAAGTATCGTCAACCCTTTTTTTAAATAATTTTTAAAATGACGAATTCCTCAAGATTTACTATCCGATGACGATATAGTTAGATAGGAGGGGAAAGCATGAAGCACTTAGGGACAAAATTATTGTTAAATTCTTTGTTTATACTCATTTTGCTATCTTTTATCGGTGGGGTGACGATTTATAACAATTCAAAAGCAAATGATACGGTTGACCAAATGATCGCTCATGATATGCAACTTCTCATCTCTGGTGAAAACTTAAACTACAATATTGCTGAACGTATCGCAGCAGCTCGAGGCTACATTTTATATGGAACCATTGATTACAAATATCAATATATTGGGTATTCTGCGGATAGCCTTAACTTAGAAGAAGAAGTGTTATCACTTACTCAAGATGAAGCGATCGCTCAATTAATTGAAGAAAGTCGCGAATGGTCAAACATTATTGAAGAAGAAGTATTTCCAGCCATGGATAACGGAGAAACAGAAGAAGCGATTGCTTTACTGCAAAATAAAGCGGAACCGATCGCAGCAAATCTCATAGAAGGATTCACGCAAATGTCTGAGCGACACGAATCCGAAATAACGAGTCTAAGCGAACAATTGGTCCAAAATAATCGCTCGATTGAAAGAACGATTCTCATTATTTTAATCGCTTCCATTATCATTGGTTTAACAACAACGTCAATTGCTTCAAGAGTGATTGTTAATCCAATTAAACGCGTCGTTCTTAAAATGGAGCAAATTGCACAAGGCGATTTAAGTGGTGATTTATTAAAAACAAAATCAAAAGATGAAATTGGTTCACTCGTTCACTCAACAAACGAACTGCTGCAAAGTCTTCGGAAACTGGTTACAAGCATGAACGAATCATCCGAACAAATCGCTGCTTCTGCAGAAGAGCTCACAGCAAGCGCAGAACAAACAACAAATGCGACGGAACAAATTGCCGCTTCATCAGAACAGATGGCGGCGAGTGCGGAAACCCAATTGTCAAGCGTCAATGAATCTGTCGCAACCATTAACCAAATTTCAGCGGGCATTCAGCAAATCGCTGAAAATAGCGAATCTGTCGCAAATCTTGCCAGTCATGCTTCGCAATCCAGCCATAACGGCGTTGAAACCGTAAATGAAGTGGTCGAACAAATGAACGCCATTGAAAGCACGGTGAAAGAAGCCGCTTCTGTCATTGAATTGCTCGGAGAACGCTCAAAAGAAATTGGAAATATCGTCACGATCATTACCGACATCTCTGATCAGACGAGTCTGCTTGCTCTTAACGCGGCCATCGAAGCAGCGCGGGCAGGAGAAGCAGGCAGAGGGTTTGCCGTTGTTGCAGATGAAGTTCGCAAACTCGCCGAACAAACCGCACAATCGGCCACTCAAATTACAGAACTCATTCGTTCCATCCAAGATGAAACCGCGGCAGCGGTTCAATCGATGGAAGAAGGAACAGAAAAAACAGCAGACGGCCTTATAAAAACAAATCAACTCAATCACGCTTTTCAAAGCATTGAAAAAGCGATTCAGGATGTCGAATCAAAAGTTCAAGAAGTATCTGCCGCCGCTGAACAAATTGCAGCGGGCAGCAAACAAATGGTAAATGACATCAATGTCGTAAAAGATGCTGCGGAAACAAATTCGCAAGCAAGCCAAGAAAACGCGGCTGCAAGTGAGGAACAGCTTGCCATGATGGAAGAAATCACATCGTCTGCCCAATCGTTGACAAAACTTGCAGATGAAATGTCAGATGTCGTAAAAGCCTATCGATTAGAATCATCGAAAAAACAATCATCTTAACAAAACACGGCGTTATTCAAAACTCATTCTCTTTCAACATCTTAGACTGCGAAACTGCACGTAACTGCAAAAGTTTCATGATAAGCTTGAATTATTAAACCCCTCTGTGCAAAGAGGGGTTCATTTTTTATATTAACTCGATCATCATTGCCATGCCTTGGACGCCGCCGACGCACAATGCAACAATGCCATACTGCTCGTTGCAGCGCATCATTTCATGAAGCAATGTGACGATGATTCGCGAACCTGTGGAACCGAGCGGATGGCCAATGCAATGCCGCCGTCATTGATGTTCACTTTTTCCGGGTCTAAGTTCAGTTCACGGATGCACGCCAAAACTTGCGAAGCAAATGCCTCATTTCATTCAATCAATCCGATGTCATCCAAGCACTTTCCTGTGCGTTCAAGCCATTTTTGCACTGCTGAAACTAGACCGATGCCCATCGCTTCAGAAGATACGCCGGCAGCCTTCCAATCGACGATTTTAGCAAATCAGCCGTGCATCATGCGCACGGCTTTAAATGATTATATTAATGTGCTGGTTTAAACGTTTTGCAATCCGTTTCTTCGGTTTTCTCTGGATTGCTGACATTGCTGACCACATAAATTTTTTCTGCTTCACAGCGATTCCCTTGACTCCAATAAATACAAGTGTCAACTTCACAAAGGACATCTTTTGCCATTGCAGGCACCTCCTTTGCTTTTAGCGTAAACGAAAAAAAAGGCTCCTATTCGTTAAAAAATTTTCCTTTTCCAACCCGTCCCAGTAGTTTTTTGACCGAACTTCCAATAAGATGAGAAGTAGAGAATTCTAAAAGGGGAATGACACGACATGCTCACGAAAGAAAAAAAACGATCGCTCATTTTGCCTGAGAACGACCCGTGGGAAGCTTACTTAGACGTGGAACAGTTCGGCGAAATGAGATTAACGAACATTGAATTTACAACGACGACTTTATGCAACATGCGCTGCGAACATTGCGCAGTTGGCTATACGCTGCAAACGAAAGACCCTGAATCCTTGCCGCTTGAGCTGTTATTAAAACGGCTGGATGAACTTCCGTTTTTGCGCTCGTTCAGCATTACCGGCGGCGAACCGATGCTCTCTAAAAAATCAGTCGAAGAATATGTCATCCCGCTGCTGAAATACGCCCATGAGCGCGGAGCGAAAACACAATTAAATTCAAACTTAACCTTGCCGCTTCATCGCTATGAAGACGTGCTTCCGCATTTAGACGTTCTGCACATTTCCTACAACTACGGCAGCATCGATGAATTCGTCGATATCGGGTTTGGCGCAATGGACAAAAAACCGCCTTACCGCGTACGGGCGCAATTGTTAGAACGAATGATCGAAAACGCAAAAACGCTCGCTCGCCAAGGAGTGTTTATTGCAGCTGAGACGATGATCAACAAACGGACGCTGCCGCATTTAAAAACGATTCACGAAGCTGTCGTTGACATGGGGTGCCAGCGCCATGAAATTCACCCGATGTATCCCAGTGATTTTGCCAGCCATCTAGAAATTGCAACATTGGATGAACTCCGCGATGGCATCAACGAGCTTCTTGATATCCGCGACGAAAACGTTTGGATGCTGTTTGGAACGCTGCCCTTTTATCCATGCAGCGATCGAAAAGAAGATCTAACATTGTTAAAAAGATTGCACAAAGCAGAAAATGTTACAGTTCGCAATGACCCTGACGGCCGTTCGCGCCTGAACGTCAATATTTTTGATGGCTCGATCATCGTTACCGATTTTGGCGACGCGCCGAAACTGGGCAGCATTCAAACGACAAGCTTGCAGACTGCATATGAAACATGGCGCCAGAGCCAATTGGCGAAAAGCATTCATTGCCATTGCCCTGCTGTCAAATGCCTGGGGCCAAACCTGCTTGTAAAAGACGCTTATTACCGTGACGTTGATTTTACCCAGAAACAAGAACAATTATCCACGTTTCAATCATCATAAAATTTTTTCCATCACCGCATAAAAAAACCTCGGCTGAAAAACCGAGGTCTTTTTTTCATTAAAATCCCGTAAATCCACCGAACACATGATTCGTTAAAAATGACGTTACCTTCGTCATCCAGCCGAAAAATAAAAACACACCGACGAAAATCATCGTATACCCGCCGACTTTCATAATTTTATCGCTGAATCGCTTAATCCAATTCGTTTTTCCGATAAAAAACGCCATTAAGAAAAACGGAATCGCAAAACCAAGGGCGTAAACGATCATATACATGAAACCCGAACTTGGATTTGTCGCAGCAAGGCCAACAACTGCTGCCAAAATCGGCCCCATGCATGGAGTCCAGCCCGCTGCAAATGCAAGGCCGATCAAACTGGAGCCAAGATACCCAGAAGGGCGATTGCGAAAAGCAATCGTATTGTCTCTCATCAGAAACTTTGGCTGAATCGCTCCGACGATGACAAGTCCCATGAAAACAATTAATATTCCTCCGATTTGGCGAATCAATACATCGTATTTTGTAAACAGTGAACCGATAAACGATGTCGCGAAGCCTAGCGCGGCAAAAATGAGCGAAAAGCCGATCAAGAAAAAGAGCGTATGCAAAAGCGCGCGTTTCTGCAGCATGGCATTTCTCTCTTTCAATTCCTCGACAGAAATGCCTGTAATATAAGACAGAAACGCAGGATAAAGCGGCAGCGTGCATGGCGAGACGAACGACAGCACTCCAGCTCCAAACGCTAAAAATACATTGATATCCGCCACATTGATCACACCCTTAAAACGATGATCATCGTCAAAAACGAGTTACGGAGCAATCCGCTCCATCATTTCTTTAATTTCCTCTTCCGTCAAACCTTTCGTCACCCGATCGACAACGATGCCATCTTTATCGATTAAAAACGTCGCTGGAATCGGTTTAACTCCGTACGCTTTGTACACTTCTTCCCGTTCATCCATTAAAATGGGAAAAGACAAATCATAGCGTTGAGCAAATTTTTCAGCCGTCAACGGAGGCTCTCCGACATTGACCGCCAAAATTTCCACGCCTTTTTCTTTGAATTCTGCGTACTGGTTATCCATATAGGGCATTTCATCTTTACATGGCGGGCAATACGTCGCCCAAAAGTTTAAAAAAACGCCTTTCCCTTTAAAGTCGCTCAATTGAACCGTTTTGCCGTCAAGAGTGGTTAAATGAAAGTCAGGCGCTTCATCGCCGGCTTTCACAACTTTGCTTTCCGTTGACATGCTTGAATAAATGGTATAGCCAATTGCAAAAGCAATAATGATTAAAATGCTTGAACGCATCATAAGGCGTTTTTTCTTCTTATCCATTTGCAACCTCCGAATTCACCTACCATTTTACCTTATTATAGACAGAATTTTTGCAGAATCTGTGCACATTCTGTTACGCTTTCTTTTTTGTAAAAAAATCGTCATGATTTTGTCAAGGCAAAGACGAAATCATTCGCCGCAAAAAAACAATCAGAGTGAACATCGCCTGAAAAAAAGCTGATCAATTCACGTTTTGATCAGCCTCTCGTTTTAATAAAAGGATGCAAATCGTTATGAATGTAAATGCAGCAAATGACAGCAATGGAATCGTTATAAATCCAAGCCAATTGATATATTGCCCCGAACAAGGAACGCCCTGAGTGCATTGAATGGCTTGTTTAAACCAGTCGGTTTTTTGATGCAAATAATGAAGAAGCGCCAGCCCCATTCCAAGAATGGAAAAAGGGAGCGCATAAAGGGAAACATTCGCATCTTTTTTATAAAAGCCGAGCCCAAGAATGATGGCCAGCGGATACATCAAAATGCGCTGATACCAACACAATTCGCAAGGAATAAAACCGCGAATTTCACTGAAATATAAGCTGCCGATGGTTGCGACGATGGCTGCAAACCAGGCGAACAGCCGAAAATAATCCGCTCTCGTCATTTTGCTTCACTTTCCAATAAACGCTCAATTTCCTCTTTTAGAGCATTGTAGTCATGCCATTTTTTAAATTCTTTCCCATTAATGAATATTGTCGGCGTACTTGTAACCCCCGCCTCATTCACCATCATCAAATCTTCATTTATTGCAGCAATTTGCGCATTGTTTTCTAAATCGCCCCGAAATTTTTCGGCATCAAGCGACGGCAAGTGTTCTTGCACAAGCTCCGACAACGCCTCAACGGTTGCCCACTGTTCATTTTCATCATATTCCTGCTGGAAAACGAGATCATGATATTCCCAAAACGCTTCTTTATTTTGAGCAAAAACCGCTTCTGCGCCTTTCGCGATATTAACAGAGTCCTCATCAATAAAAGGAAAGTGAATAAAAAAGAATTGAACTTTTCCCGTATCAATAAAATCTTTTTTAATATTAGGGAAAATGTCATCATGAAAATCTTTGCAATACGAACATTTGTAATCGCCGATTTCAACCATTTTTACAGGTGCGTTTTCATCGCCAAGGGACGGCTGCCCTTCATAAGAAAATTCATACTCTAACGGCTCTTCATTCGCTATATTATCAGTTGAATTGCTGCTGTTCATCGCAAAAAAGATTAGAAAAGCTACAATGATAACGCCGCTGATTGAAAAGAACAGAATGGCGGGCAAATTTGACTGTTGTTTTGGTTTTTGCAGCATTTGTTTTTTATTCGCTTTTTTCTTTTTCTTTGCCATTTTATTAATCCCCCTATCATTCATTGCGTGAACGATTCATGACGCGGTTTCCAGCGATTTAAAAAAAGTGTGTTGACAACGACGGATACAGAACTTAAAGCCATGGCGGCGCCTGCTAAAATCGGATTTAAAAAACCGAGAGCCGCAACAGGAATGAGCACGACGTTATAGCCAAATGCCCAACCTAAATTTTGTTTGATTTTTCGAATGGTCGCTTCGGAAAGCTGAATGCTGTCAATAATCGACAGCAAGTCGCCCCGCATCAGCGTGATGTCGGCTGCTTCCATCGCTATATCCGTGCCTGTTCCAATTGCAATGCCGACATCAGCGGCGGCAAGCGCCGGAGCATCGTTGATGCCATCTCCGACCATGGCAACGCGCTTGCCCGCTGGTTTCAATCGTTCCACTTCATTCGCTTTATGTTCTGGCAGGACTTCCGCAAGCACATGGCCAATTCCGACTTCATTTGCAATCGCTTTTGCTGTATGCTCATTATCGCCTGTCATCATCATAACGTCAATGCCGCGGGCTTTTAACGCCGATACGGCTTGGCGGGATGTTTCTTTCACTTTGTCCGCGACTGCAAAATAGCCGATCAATCGTTTTCCTTGAGCAGCAAGGACAACGGTATTCCCTTTTTGTTCTAGCGCCAAAATGTCATGAACAAAGTTTTCCATCTTGACGCCCAGCTGGCGCATAAACGATTGATTTCCGACCGATACTTGCTGGCCGTCTACTATGCCAGTCACGCCAAGACCGGGCCAAGCCTCAAAATTTTCAACCGGAAGCGCCGCAATCCCATTTTCTTTCGCATAGCGCAGCAATGCTTCCGCTAATGGATGTTCCGACGGCTGTTCGACAGAGGCCGCCAGACGTATAAACGCTTCTTCTCTCATCGTGATGGGGCGCACCACAGCGACTTCAGGATGGCCTTTCGTAATCGTGCCGGTTTTATCGAGAATAATCGTATCAATCGCTCGCAGCGTTTGCAAATGAGCGGAATCTTTAATTAAAACGCCAAATTCCGCGCCTTTTCCGGTTCCAACCATAATCGCGGTCGGCGTCGCCAAACCTAATGCGCATGGGCATGCGATCACCAATACCGCTACAGCGCTCACTAAAGCAGGAGTAAAACCAACAGCCAAAAACGTAATTACAAATGTGAGCAATGCGATTCCAATCACAATGGGTACAAAAACGGAAGACACTTTATCGGCAAAATTTTGAATCGGCGCTTTTGAGCCTTGCGCTTCATCGACCATTTGAATAATTTGTGCGAGCGCCGTATCTTTTCCAACTTTGGTCGCTTCCATCGTAATGGAACCATGGTTATTCATCGTCGCGCCAATCACTATATCGCCCGCTTCTTTTGCAACAGGCAAACTTTCCCCCGTAAGCATGGACTCATCGACCGTTGTGCGCCCTTCAATCACCTTTCCATCAACGGGTATTTTTTCGCCTGCCTTGACGACTATTTTATCGCCTGCTTGAACCTCTTCGATTGGAACTTCATGAATTTCGCCATTTTTTAAAACATGTGCGGTTTTTGCTTGCATGCCGATCAATTTTTTCAGCGCCTCTGACGTTCGGCCTTTTGCTCTTGCTTCAAGCAATTTTCCAAGAATAATTAACGTAATAATGACGACCGACGCTTCAAAATAAAACCCGGACGTTTCGCCTTGAAAGAGCAAAAATGCGCTGTACAAATAAGCAGAAAGGGTTCCCATTGCAACAAGCACGTCCATGTTGGCGCTCCCGCCTCGAATCGCATTATAAGCGCCGCGAATAAACCGCCATCCGATCGTGAATTGCACGATCGTCGCAAGTGCAAATTGCACCCATCCCGGCATCATCAAATAGGGGGTGTTCGTAAAATCCCCGATCATTTGCACTAAAAAGGGCACAGAAATCACCGCTCCGATTAAAAAAGCTTCCCGCTGCGATTGATACGCCTTTTCTTTTTCAGCTTTTTCTTCTTCCGGAGATTTTGCTTCATAAACCGCTGCATCATACCCGGTTTTGATGACGCATTCAATCAGCTGCTCAGGATTGGTTTTCGCATCATCAAAAATAACCGTTGCTTTTTCGTTTGCCAAATTGACATGAGCTTCGATGACGCCATCAACTTTGCGCAAACTTTTTTCGACGCGGCTTGAACATGCTGCACAAGTCATTCCGTGGATTGCTAATGTCACTTTATCTTTTTCCGCATCGCGCATGCGTGCTTCTGCTGTCATCGCCCTTCACTTCCTTTTTGCTTTCCATATATACCTATATAGGGTATACTTACATTATAAAGCTGTAAATTTAAATTTCAATTGCCATACTCTTTCATAGCATGACATTTTTAAAAGAGGAGGATGCAAAAATGAGCGAAACAATAAAACTGCAAATCAAAGGCATGTCGTGCAATCACTGCAAAACTGCGGTCGAAAACGCATTGAAAGAAATTGACGGCGTTCAATCGGCAGATGTACAGCTGGATGAAGGAACAGCAACCGTAAAATACGATCCGAAAAAAGTCGACATCGACCATTTCTCAGAAGCGATTGATGAAGCCGGCTATGAACTTGTCGGCCAAGCTTAAAGCGAAGTGAAAAACTTCGCTTTTCTAATCGCTCTGGGCGAATCAAAGCAGTTGTCATGCGATTTAAACGTTCAGAATTGCGCTTCATCGCTTACGCAATCTGCTGCGTTTTGCTCAATTTTTTCAGATAAAATGTTTCACTGCACCCGCCAACGTCTTCTGTGATATGCTCAAATCCTTCCCTTGCTCCTTCGATTGGGGAAGAAGCGGGCATACGAGTAAAAACATGCTTCATATTTTTCAGTTTTCCTATGGCTAATCGGTTTGTTTAATAAAATTGAAAAACATTTTTCACATGCGCTGAATGCATTCACATGCATTTATACGTTCGCAGCAGCTTGGATCGACTGCTCATTTGCCTTCTTTATCATTTGAGACAATGATGCAATTCGCCAATTTCTTGCTGAATTTCATATTTCGATGCAGCAGCAGAAATTCCTTCTTTGTCGGCAATGCGATGATTGCATTTAATGCTGACGGCTTCGTTGAATAAAATCAAGCGGGCGCCGGGCTGACGCTGCATGGGCGATTCCTGCATTTATAAAGTGCTCGCTTCCTCGCGCCATTCATTTATTGCGCTCATCCTACCGCAAAGTTGAACTCGTCCATGTTCAGCTTGATGTTCCCTCATCATTCAGCATCATGTCCTATTTTAATCTTCCCGAAAAATCCGAAGAAAACGCATTTTACATGCGTGAATAAGCAGCGTTAAAGGCTCCTTCATTTGAATGGCCTTGCCAAAAAAGTATAAGAAAATTAAAAAAAGATAAATTTTACGAAAAAATAAAACAAGCGAGATGGGGGACCCCCTCCCTCGCTGACAATTCTTGAATTCGATTGCTTCTTGGCAAAAAATTTTCCCATCTAAAATTCAAGTTCTTGAGCATGGAAGCCAAGCTTTTTCAAAAGTGAAATAAGCCATTCTTTCTCTTTTTCACTCAAACCTGAAAAAATTTCCTGAATCGCTTTTCGATGCTCAGGAAAAATGGCATCCATCAGTTTTTTTCCTTCATCTGTAATGACCGCATGGATCACGCGGCGATCTTTCGGACACGGTTTTCTGACGAGCAATTGTTTTTGCTCCAGCTTATCCACGACGTACGTAATGCTGCCGCTTGAAAGCAGCACTTTTTTGCCGATTTGCTGAATGGGCTGTGCGCCTTTATGATATAGAAGCTCCAGCACAGCAAATTCTGTCGTATTCAAATGATATCGCCGTATATCTTCAACGACGCGATCCGTTATCGCGCGATGAGCTCTCGATAGCACAACGAAAAGCTTCAACGCAAGCTGTTCATCATTTTTATGCACTGCAACCAACCTTTGTTAATTATCTTGATTTCAAGATAAATGATACATATTTATCCATCGCCTGTCAAATAAAAAAATCGAATCGCGAATCACGAGCCGGACATCTTTACAAATATACGCATTACCTTCCTTTTCCGCTTTCGTTTTTAAATTCGCTGCGTCTGAACCGGCATTTGGTTCAGTAATGGCGATCCCTAATAGACAATCGCCTTTTGCGAGCGGCATCAGCCACTTTTCCTTTATTTCATCGGAGGAATGTCCTTCAATAATTTCACTAATCAACCCGTTCAACATGACAGCGTAAGCTGCATTAAAATCGCCTTTTCCAACTTCTAGCGCTGCAATTCCTGTCGTGACGCAATCCGCCGAACTCCCACTGTATTTTTCTTGCACACGCAATCCCGTCAAACCCGATTTCCCCATTTTTTTCCAAGTTTCATAAGGAGATCTCTTCTCGTGATCCCACTTTGTGTAGTTGGGCAAAAAATCATTAACTCCTCGTCAACACAAGATAAACACAATAACATTTTTGCAAAAAGAATAATTAATTTTGCAAAAATGCGAAAACCGCTTGTTACTCTCATATAAATAAACAGCTTCAGTTGAATCATAAAGAATCAGGCGCTCAGCTTTCGCCAATTGGTTTTGCCTGAATATCGATAAAACAACAGCCTTTCATCTTAAACAAAAAAGCGGTCGTTTATCTTCCAATAATACAGAAGATTACGGCCGCTTCGTCTTATTGCAAAGGTTGACACCTTTTCGATAACATTCCATTTTAAATGCCTGTTATGATTTCGGAACTTCAAATTTTTCTGTCGTTTCTCTTACAAACTGCAAAAACAATTCCAGCGCTTTTGTTTGGAATGGCGTTTTTGCAGTAACAAGTGAAAATTCACGTTTAAATGGCAAACCTTCGACAGACAGCACGTGCAGCGTGCCAATTTGCAGTTCTTTTCGAATGGCCCAGCTTGAAAGCATGCTAATGCCGACGCCCGCTTCCACTGATTCCTTAATCAATTGCGTGCTTCCAAACTCGAGGACGTTTTTCGGCGCCAGGTTCAATTTGCGAAACAAATGATCAACAGCGGTTCGCGTGCCCGAACCTTTCTCACGAATGATCCAAGTTTCCTCCGATAATTGTTTTCGCGTCGGTTTTGTATGCGCCAAATGATGTTGGCGAGACGCAAATATCACCATTTCATCAACCGCAAACGGTTCAACGAGTATGCTTTCATCGGCAAGTTCCCCTTCGATAATCCCCACTTCAACTTGATGGCTTTTCACCAGCTCTGCGATTTCTTTCGTATTGCCAATCGTAATCGCAGGGCGAATGAGCGGATATCTGTCATGCATCGCGGCAATGATGTGCGGCAGCACATATTCTCCAAACGTATAGCTCGCGCCGATTGGCAAATAGCCGGTCGCTTTTGCAGTTAAATCATCGACTAAATAATGCATTTTTTTATACAAGTTTAAAATTTCTTTCGCATGATGATAGACGATTTCGCCCGCTTTGTTTAACTGGACAAATTTATTGCTCCGCTCAAGCAGGCGCGTGCCGAACTGTCTTTCTAAGGTCTGAATGTAATGGCTGACCGCGGGCTGCGTCATATGCAATTCTTCTGCTGCCCGCGAAAAATTTTCCCGCTCAACGACGGTGACAAAAACTTGCAATTGCTGATCCATAGCTGCAAACCTTCCTTTTCAAGGATAAAACTTATTTATTATTACTATTATAATCATTTATTTTTCTTATCATCAAAAATCATTTATTGTTAAATGTAGATTACAGCAATGAGGTGGAAACATGGAAGTCGACATCATAGAAAAGCATTATGAAAAGAAACAGCGCAATCAACGGGTTCGACAGTGGATCGGCGGTGTGCTGTTCACTTTTTTCCTTGCCTTTCTCGGATACTTGCTTGCAAACGCGCCTGGATTTCATCTCATCGGTCAAATGGCGCTCGCCATTTTGATAGCCGTCGCGTATCGAAATGTGTTCGGGTATCCGGAAACTCTGAAAAGCGGCATTGCTTTTTCTTCCAAACAGCTGCTGCGCGCTGCCATCATATTGTATGGATTAAAACTGAATATCACCGTCGTTCTTCAAGATGGGCTAAGCTTGCTTATTCGCGATGCACTCATTATCGCTTTCACAATTGCTGCCACACTTTGGCTGGCAAAAATAATGAAAGCAGAGCGAAAATTTTCATTATTGCTGGGAGTTGGAACAGGAGTTTGCGGTGCGGCTGCAATTGCGGCCGTTGCTCCAATCATAAAAGCCAAAGATGAAGATACCGCTTTGAGCGTCGGAATGATCGCATTCATCGGAACAATCTTTGCAGTCGTGTATGCCTTTCTTGCTCGGATTCTGCCGCTCTCTATGAATGAATATGCCATTTGGGCAGGGATGAGCCTCCATGAATTGGCCCACGTCGTACTCGCAGCGGCTCCAGCGGGAGATGGCGGCTTAGCCCTTGCACTGCTTGCCAAACTCGGACGAGTGTTATTGCTTGTTCCGCTCTGTTTCATGATCCTCTTTTTCATGAAACGCAAAAACGCACAATCCCGTGAAAAAACAACGAAAGTGCAAATTCCTTATTTTCTGTTTGGGTTTGTTGCATTCAGCTTGCTAGGGAGTTTTGTGATCGGTCCAGTCATCCCAGTGAATGATTCCGTGATGCATTTTATTTCTGAAACAACCGCTTGGCTGTTAACGGCGGCAATGGTCGGTTTGGGCTTAAATATCAACTTGCGCGATTTGCGCTCAAAAGTTTTAAGGCCGCTGCTCGTCCTCAGCCTGGCATCTGTTCTTGTTTCACTTTTTGCCTTTGCGCTACTCTTGACGGTTTAATGCAGACAAAAAAGGCTTGCAGAGAATTGAACCTTTCTTCTCTACAAGCCTCGACTTTTTCGCAGCCGTCCAATGCGAGCTTGAACAGCGCGGACGCTTCTGCCAAAATATTCAGCGATATGCGCATAGCTTTGTCCTGTTTTGTACAAAAAGAGCAGCTGTTCATCTTCTTTAGCTGTCCAATTTTTGTTGGCGTTTTTTGGCTTTGACAAATCTTTCACACGCGCTTCTTCAAACCATTCAGGTTCCGGAAGGATCGTATGCCGTTGGATTTTCGCAAAATTAATTTCATCTTTATTGTGCTTCGCCCATTTCCAAAATTCGTCTGGATATATTGAATAGTGTTGAATTTTATTATTTCTGTAATAGTAGTAATTTTTTTTCACCGCTGGCAGTTTTTTTTCTTCAATCCATCTTTCAACAACTGAACGGCTGACGCCAAGCGCTTTAGCAAGCTGCATTAAGCTCATGCTTCCGTCGAGTTCACGAATGCTCGTTATCCCAAGCCGATTTAATTTGCTTCTCACAGCATCTGGCGTGCGATTCAATTTCCGGGCAATGCTCTCAATCGATTGAAAACCCGCATTTTCTTCCAAAATGGTTATTTCCTCTTCATTCCAAGTCGTTTCATTCTTCATCTTACTCCAAATCCCCCCAAAACAATGTTTTCTATATCGTAAAATGATAGCGATTTTCTAAGTTTGCATATGCATTCGGTTTCCCAATATAGTAGCCTTGCAAATAAGGCACATGGAGCGCTTTTGCCGCTTCAAAATCCAACTTCGTCTCAATGCCTTCCAAAATCAGCTTTTTATTTTTTTTTCGGCAGTAATCAACGAAAAAAGACAATACTTCTTGTTTGTCATTTGAAACAGCCAGCTGGTTTGAAAAATAGCGGTCAAGTTTAATCATGTCTGGATTAAATTCAATGACTTGCTTCAGTGAAGCCGCGCCGACGCCGACATCGTCAATGGCGATGCGAAATCCATAGCCGCGTATAAGCGCGACCATCTCCTTCAACTTCTGCTTGTTCCATATTTGCTTCTCTTCAGCGGTTTCATTTAATTCAAAAACAATCTGTTTCACATGCGATGAATATTTCTCTGCTAGACGCTTTAAAAAAATTTTAAATTCCATATTCAGCAATGTCGTTGGAAAAATATTGATAAACAGCAATTCAACTACATGTTGGAAGCGAAAGGTTTCAAGCGCTTTTTCAATCGAAAGCATATCCAGCTGCGTATGCAGGCCTTGTTCGCGAGCTTCTCGAAAAAGCGAGACCGGATTTGAAATTCGTTCATGCCGAAGCAGCGCTTCAAAACCAACAATCTTCTCAGTCTGTGAGGAAACAACAGGTTGAAAAACATGGTTGATGTCTTTTTTCGTTAGCATAAAGTCCCTTCGCCTCCTGAAATTTGCGATGGTGAGGCTACCGATATGCTCTGATGTACCTAAAATAACTTTAAAAAAAGGCTATTCTATGAAAATAGAATAGCCAAATAATCGTATCAAGCATTACTTGGCAGCCAGGCGATCATAGTTTTAAAAAAACCTTAGACCCTTAGCTTTGCGTCCTATCCTTTCGAATAGTTTGCCTTTTTCTGCAAAATTTGGGGTTAACTTGAAGTATTTTATTTTAGCTATATAGCATTATATAAAAACAATTTTCAGAATTCAACAAAGTTCTGCAAATATCTACAAAATAGGTATTTCACGCAATGATTGTTCAAATCCTTCACAATACTTTTAAAATAACAAAATCGAAAGGAACTGGCTTCTCAGCTGGGAAATTTGCTCGATTCGCTGCATAATGCCAGTTTGCCAGCTTCAAATTGCTTGCATGCATCGTTTCCGGCATGCCAACGATATACATCCTGCCAAGAAATCGCCAGGAGCGGATTTGAATCAAATGAAATGGCCTGGCCGCGGCTTTTGTCTTTCACCTTGTCCACGAAGTTTTTTGCTGACGCTGCAAAGATCCGCTCTGCTGCTGGAAGCAGCTGAATAAACGTGCTGATAAAAGAATTTATTGGTATACTTAAAAGTGTTGAGGTGTTCAAAATGACTGAAATCATTCTTTTAAATGCGGCAGGATGCTTCTTTTTGGCGTATTTAACCGTTCGCGCCATCTCCATCGCCCGAGCTCGAAAACAATGCCAGCCGATTCATAAACGGCCGTTCCAAGTCAAACCGGCAACAAGCTCATGGAAAGATCGGCTAACCATCATTGCAGCGATTGTACTGTGGGGGTTATGGCTGCTCGGCATCGTTTTTTATGACACGATCCAGCTGTCTTTGCTTTATGTCGCCGGCTTGCTGGGCATAACCACCTTTTTTCCTTTTTTTCGCCACGGCAAGCTCGGCCATAAAGGCATCGCAATCGCCGATCAATTGATTTCTTGGCAGGACATTGACGACATTGCCTTTGCTTGGTTAAAAGCAGCCGATTTCCACTATCCGAATGGAAAGCTGTCATTCCAGACATTCGACGGCCAATCTTTCAGCATCATTATAGACAAAAAAGATGCGGCCGCCATTCAGCATCTGCTTGATGGCATCCGCAGACAACACACGCACAGTCAGCCCATCGACAATTAAAAAGCCAGGCAGCCGCAAAAAGGCCAGCCTGCTTTTTATTCATGAGCAAATTTTTCAAGAATTTGTTTTTCAAGCTCCATTTGCTTTTGTTTTTCTTCAGCTCGTTCTCGCTTAAACCAATGGAAAAAGACGTACCCGAGAAATGAACCGTACAGAATTTCTTGAGCGACTTTCATCAGCACGCCGCCCAAACGTTGATCTTCCAATAGCGGCAAAAGCATATATTGTTCAATCAATTCAGGCGAGACGGTTTGTGTGCCAGGCAGGCACAGGCTTAATGCCGTGGCCCATGCAACTGGATTTGTAAACGTTTCATACAAAGGGGATCCGGCAAAAATAATCAGCGCACAAGCTGGCGTCAGCAATAGCCCGTCTAAAAAGATCAATCCGATGCGCTGCAATTCCGTTACTCGATTCCATTCAGGCACAGGAGCGATTATCGTCCACCACATTAGGAGAGCCGAAAGGAACAAACCGGTTTGATACGCATTATGCCCCAGCTTATGCACCATTAAAAAATCGAAAATAACGGGCACATGATACAGCGAAAACATGGCGTTGAATAAGACGATTGCCACGATTGGATACGTGAAAAATTTGAAAAAACGCTTCAGCGGGATTTTTAAAACGAGCGCTTTTAAAAGCCACTTGGGCGTGCCGATAAGAAGAAGCGGCGGAACAAGCAGCAATGAAACCACCATTTGGATCATATGGATGCTGAACATGAGATGGCCAATCAAATAAAGCGGCCCGCCATATCCAAGATAAAAAAGAAACATCCCTAGAACAAACAGGATTTTTTTATAGAAAGGAACAGGTTCGGATTCGGAAAATCGATGCCTGCCTTTGCCAATCGCCCAAAAATACAAACCCATTGCGATAAGCGCTGCAAGCATAAAAACCGGACTCCATAGCGCTTGAAAACCAAAATGCAAATTGAGCTGTTCCCACATTGCAGCTGCACTCCTCTAAGGACTTCAATAAGCCCTGAACTTATATGACTGGCATTTTATTATAGCAAATTCCCTGTCATGAATCGAATGTTTTAATGATGGTTATGGTGTTCGTGATGCTCATCTTCATTGTGGCCTTCATCTTCATCTTCTGGCTTTTCAACACCGCCAACGTTGAATGCCTGGGTTGGCATCGTATGCTTGCCTCTGGCCGTCACATGCGGAATGGCGTAATAATAGCCTGCTTCTTCAAACGTATATTCAATAAAATATTTTCCGTCCGCTTCAAGTTCTCCTTCAATAAATTCCGCATCTTCCCGCTGTCCATGCTCCCAAATTTCAAAAAGCACTTCATCTGCATCGGAAACCGGCTCTTCCCCTTCAGTGACTAAAATCTCAATCTTTCCTTCCACTCCTGGTTCAAAAGCATCTTCAGCCGTTAGAACTTCAACAACGAGCTCTTTTAATGCTTCTTCGCCGCCGTCAGCTTCCTGAGCGCCATCATCGGCTTGGCCGCACGCTGCGAGAAAAAGCAGCGCTGCAGCTGCTGCAAGAAATAATTTTTTCACTATTATCTCCCCCTAGCTTCCTTTTAATGTTTTCACGTCTTCGACAATCGCTTCAAAAGGGACATTGCTTACACCGTTATACGTTTTAATAATTTTATCCCCTTCGATGAGATAAAAGTTCACGCCGTGCGTAAATTGGTCATCCCCTTCTACAGGAGCTGCCAACGGAGACTTAAATGTTTCTTCAGACAGTTTTTTTATTTCTTCAAAGGTATAGCCGGTTAAAAAATGCCACGTATCCAAGTTCGCACCGTATTGTTCTGCATATTCGCGCAGCACTTCAGGTGTATCTCTTTCCGGATCGACAGTGAACGATACGAGCGGCACTTCCATTCCTTCATCTTCAAAATGCTGCTGAATTTTTGACATGTTCGCAGACATCGGCGGGCAAACCGAAGTGCAATTTGTAAAAATAAAGTCCGCAATCCATATTTCATCCTTCAAATCCGCGAGTCCAATCGATTCATTGCTTTCATTCGTATACGCAAAATCTTCAATCATCCAGTCTTCATTGCCGACATATGCGCCTTCTTTCGTTAAATCTTTTTCCCCTCCGCCGCATGCTGAAAGAAGAAGCAAACCCGCCAAGGCGAGCAGCCAGTTTTTAATTTTTATAGTAAACATATGCACGTCACACCTTTCCCATCTCATTTTTTGCTTTATTAACCGCAATGAATCGGAATCGCCTTCAAATTTCAACGATAAGCATATTCGCAAATGCCTGCCTTGCAATGACAGAATAATTCGACTCTTATGTTTAAATGAAACGGCTGCATACTTTTATCTTGATCAGCCGCATACATATAAAATCATAGAAAAGCAAATGCAATCTCATCATTTCAGCAAATGCGGCAGCAAAACAGCGTCAAATCATGATAAACTCAGCCTTTTCAAACATAAATGTAACATATTAAAGTTGAGTTGACAGGCTTGGCTCGTGACATTCGTGTGAACAGAAAGAAACAGTAACATTTTCGTCATTATTTTTTAAATGAAAAACTTCGTTATCTCATGAATAGGCATGTTATAATTAAAAAATCATAAGCCTTTCGATAAAATACAAAACAGCAATAACGAAAATAAGCGAACACGCGCCAATAAATCTGCATTTGCTAAAAAATGCGATCAAGTTTTTGTAAACCCATTTCAAGGATTCCCGACATGCGATTCGCAGCGGTTGAGCAAATATGAAATTTCCAGCAATTCATGCAGCAGACCGTTCTCTCGACCTTCATAAACTGCGAAACTAGGTTCCAAATTCTTAAAAAAGCCCATTGGATGCAGCCAAAAACAATTGCTGCTTTATCCTGATTTCTAGATTATTCGCAAACTTTCCAAGAAAATAAGCTCCCACAGAAATAAACAGCAGTTAAAGAAAGTTTGCCAGCCTTTATGAAAATGCATGAAAATGTCGGCCTTGGAGAAACAAACATCGGTTACGGGGGAGTGAATAGTGTGAATGTCATTGAAGTTGAAACTTACGAGCAATTAAGTGAAAAAGCGAGCGAAATTATCTTGAATCTTGTTAAAAACAATCCCTGTGCAAAGCTCGGATTAGCAACAGGAAGCACGCCTCTCGGCACGTATAAACGGCTGATTGACGATCACCGCAAAAATAAAACATCGTATAAACATATCACAACTGTAAACCTCGACGAATATGTCGGACTTGATAAAAATCATCCAGGCAGCTATCGTTATTACATGAATAAAGAATTGTTTAGCCATATTAACATCAAGCGCGAAAATGCTCACGTCCCAGATGGCACTGCAAAAGATTTAGATGAAGAATGCAGAAGCTATGAAGCAATGATTGAAAAACTCGGAGGCCTCGACTTGCAGCTGCTTGGCATCGGCCAAAATGGCCACATCGGATTTAATGAACCGGGTACTCCATTCGATTCCGTTACACACGTCGTTGAATTGACAGAAAATACCCGGCAAGTGAACAGCCGTTTCTTTAACAGCATTGATGAAGTGCCAACAAAAGCCATTACAATGGGAATAGCGTCCATATTAAAAAGCAAAGAAATCCTTCTGCTTATTTCAGGAAAACAAAAATCAAAAGCGCTCCATCGCTTGCTTCACGGCGAAATCAGCGAAGATTTTCCAGCATCCGCGCTAAAAAAACACCCTAATTTTACAGTAATTTATGATAAAGAAGCTTTGAAAGGAGTGTAACCTTGAGCGAATATCAATTAGCCACATTTGCTGGCGGCTGTTTTTGGTGTATGGTTGAACCGTTTGAAGAGCAGCCAGGAATCAAAAAAGTTGTCTCCGGCTATACAGGAGGGCATACTGAAAATCCGAGTTATGAAGAGGTATGTTCAAATACAACCGGCCATTTTGAAGCGGTCCAAATTACCTTTGACCCAAACGTGTTCCCGTATGAAAAACTGCTAGACATTTATTGGAGGCAAATTGATCCGACCGATCCAGGCGGCCAGTTTTTTGATCGCGGTTCCTCATATCGCACAGCGATCTTTTACCACAACGAAGAACAAAAAAAAGCTGCTGAAGCTTCAAAAAAAAGGCTTGAAGACAGCAAAAAGTTTGATAAACCCATTGCAACGCTCATCCTGCCAGCTTCAACCTTTTATCCTGCTGAAGAGTATCATCAAAATTATCATAAAAAAAATCCGCTTCATTATGAACGCTACCGAATCGGATCAGGCCGGGCAGCTTTTATCGAAAAGCATTGGGGAAAACAATCAAACCGCTCTGTCTAACCATGATGCAGGCGGAAGAAAAATGTTTCTTCCACCTGATTTTTTTATTTCCTGGACCAACTGCTGAGTAATTAAAACAAACTCTTTTCAATTCCCCTGAATCCATTCCTGAACAGCATCTTTCGCAACCCCTGCATCGATGATGAGTGAAATAAAAATCTTGATTGGCAGCAATAAGTCAACGCGTGCATATGCTGCTATGTCTCTTTCCATAAATATGCAATGGCGCTATTGAAAACATCAATGCGATCCGTCACTAAAAAAATCGGCAAAAATAACAAAGTGAGAAACACAAGGGCATTGCTGACAAAAAGAAACTTCACCGTTTTTATCACGCGTTCCGCTCCTTTTACAATGGATTGTGGATAATTGTATCATAATTCAAACTTGTCTGAAAATAGACGTTTTTCAAAAAACCAAAAGCAAATTCGCCCTTGCATCCGTTTAAGACGAAGTCCGCTCATCCGTCATTTATACGAGATGCCTCAGCTGAATGGAAAACGGTTAATCATGAAAGCCCAACAAATGGCACAGCAGAAATTCCCTAAAAAAGAAATTAATTTTTTATTATATAAATATATTTATTTTTTGAACCAAAAGTTTTTGATAGTTTTACTAGAAATCTTTTAATGAATGTTTTTATCTATTTTTTTAATCTTAACAATATCTGGCATTTTATTTCGGTTATTACCTATATGCTAATATATAAATATATTTAATTCCAAATTATGACAGAATTAATATTCAAAATATATTGACAATTTAATTTAAATGTTATAGCTTAATAGACAAGGATTGTATATCCAAATAATACTTTTTTAGGAGGGCTATTGTAGATGAGGACTTTAAATGGAAAATTGTCCGTCGTTGTCTTCATGGCCGCTGCAGTCTGTTTGCTTCTGCTGTTCGCGATGATGCCAAAGCAAGCCTCAGCAGAGGAACGCAATCCTGTCGTTTTTGTCCATGGCTACACCGGAAGTGATTGGAACTTCATTTCGCTTAAGAGCTTTTTAAAAAGACAAGGCTGGCCCGACAGCCATCTTGCTGCGATTCGCTACTCTAACAATGTCGGAAGCAACGTAAATAATGCTTACGAACTCTCTGCTTTCGTTGACGATGTGCTGGCGAGAACCGGAGCCGAAAAAGTCGACATCGTTGCACATAGCATGGGCGGGCTGAGCTCAAGATACTATATTAAAAATTTGGACGGCGGAAGCAAAGTTGCAAATGTCGTCACCATCGGTTCCCCTCATCAAGGAACGTACAACGCGGTTTGGGGTTCAGCAACTGCGGGAGCTCGTGAAATGATCCCAGGCAGCCTGTTTCTGCTCAGACTGAATGCTGGCGACGAAACGCCGAATGGCGCCGATCCGAGTCATCCGATCTTATATACAAGCATCTACAGCACTGGCGATACACTCGTACCCCCGCATCGAACAGCGCTTGATGGCGCTCGGCGCGTTCGTGTAATCGGAATAAGCCATATCGGCCTGCTGACAAGCAGCACCGTCGAAAAGCATGTTCTTGAAGCGCTTAATGGCGGCGGGCTTAACAACAACTAATTAAAAACGCGAGGGATTTCATTTCGCCGTTATCCCTCGCGTTTTTCTTTTCGCGGAAAAAATGTATACGACAATGAAATGATTCCATCGATGATAAGAATGATGAACCACACTTTCACAAGTTGATTTAACGTTTCGTCTTGATAGGCGCCAAAGCGTTCATCTTCCCACCATAATCGATAAAAATCCGCTTCAACTAACTGGCTGAACGAGAATTGTCCGTCGGTTCCAAACAGAAAGAAAAAAACGGCTTGAGCCGTCACAAACATCACAACGTGCATCAGCCAGCCTCTTCGTTCGTAACGTGCATGTTCGCGTCCATATTTAGGGGGCAGCGGCACAGAAATTTGCGGTTCAGGCTCTCCTTTCCAATGGGCGATTTTTCTTTGAATGTAAGCATCCAAGCGCCTAAAATCAGACAATCCGGCCGTCATTGCATAAATCACTACAATCACAACAATAAACTGAAAAACCGAAAATTCACCCGTTAAATTGTAGTCCACCCAGCCTAAATAAATATCAGCGAGCAAACTCGCCAAAAATAGCAGTAAAATGACAACGCCTGCTTTTCTCCAGCCGAAAACGTAGCGAAACAATAAAAATACAGCGATGCAGACCCAAAACACAATTTCTGTTGCAATTAACAGTTCCCATAAATAGCGCTGAACCAATTCAGCCACATTCTCAACTCCCAACTTTTTACCGATTCATTTCATGGCTTTCTGCCGGCCATTCTTCATCCAACCGACACAATGCAAAACAAATATTTAAAAAAGCAGCGCCGGAACAGGAAAAGCCAATAGAAAAGAAAGGATGGCGTTCATTTTTATCCATCATTTATCGGCATAACACACGCAAAATATAAAACAAAAACCAGCCGCGGCGAAAAATTTCAGAGCAGCCTCTTCAGCCAATCTGCCGATTCACAACGAAATTTATGCTTCATAAAATCATTTTATCCCAGAGAAAACGCCAAACAATAAATGCACCAGTTTAACTTAATGCATCGAAAAGATTAAACGGTTTTCCCCAGCAATTTCTTTTCACTTGGCAAAAATAACGTAATGATTGCTGCAACGATTGGAACGACCACAAATAAATCAAAAATAAATTCAACGCCGAAACGATCCGACAGCCACCCCATAAAAGTAGCGCCAACACCGCCCGCTCCAACAGCAAAGCCAATCATTAATCCCGATGCCAGCCCGATATTGTTCGGAAGCATCATTTGTCCGTAAACCACCGTCACGACAAATGATGAAAGCACAAAAAAGCCAAACAGCACCAAAATAACGATGGCCATCATGCCGCTGACATGCGGAAGCAGCCACGCAAACGGAATCGTTAAAAACATCGACCCGAACAGCAGCCATTTATGGCTGATATAATCGGAATACCTGCCGCCGAGATAGGTCCCGACAGCTCCAGCGCCTAAAAATAAAAACGTATAAACATCAGCGACCGCCAATGATATGTTTTGTTGAAGGTAGTAAAAAGGCAAAAAGGCTGCCACACCGATTTGCGTCCATGAACGAAGAATGACGACCGTTGTCAAGCCGGCCAAACCGATGATATGCCGCTTGCCAGCGGTTTGCTTTTTTCTGTTTAATCGCTCGTTTTCCAATCTTTCGCGATACCATGGCATAATGTTTAAAAGCAGCAAACAGCCGAACAAGCCGAGCAATGCGAACCAGCCTAACCCTTTAATCCCCGTTGCAAGCAAAAAAAGCGGAATCATCAGCGGGCCGACGGCTTGACCGAAATTGCCTCCCACCTGAAAAATCGCTTGAGCGGCTCCTTTTGCATTTCCAGCAGCCAAATGCGCGCCGCGGGAAGCTTCAGGGTGAAAGATCCCCGAGCCTAAGCCGGATAAGGCAATCATGAGCAGCAGCATGGCATACGAATGGACAAAGCCGGAAAACGCCAAACCGAGGCCCGTCAGCAGAACACTGAAAGGCAGATACCACGATTTCGGATATTTATCTGTAAACATGCCGAATAACGGCTGCATGACAGACGACGCCAGCGTAGACACGAGCATAATCGCACCGGCTTGGGTATACGTCAGCTGAAAGGCTTCTTTATATAAAGGCAATAATGCAGGGACAATTCCTGTCGTCATTAAATCATTAATAAAGTGAGACGAACCGATGCTGTATAATTCTTTTCTCGCAGCAACTCGTTTTTTCTCTTTGACTGCAGCTTCCACAAAGACCCCATCCTTCCAATGATTCAAGTATATCATTAGAACCATGTTTTCCGCGAGTTTTTAGTTGTTCAAACGTTTGTTTAATGCGGCAACAGCCGTTCAAAATCAAAGGATCATTTTTTATAAAAGATGCGGGGCATGGCCTGACCGGCAGCGCCTAGACCCACAAACAATATCACGCAAATTTCTATGGAAAAATATCGGCAAGATCAACAATAGCGATGTTTACTCCCATCAAACAACTAAATCGATTGCAAAAATGCGAAGCGGCTTATAATTGCGGAAAACCCCCATCAGCAATCCGATGAACTCATTCAATCCGTTTGCTCTTCACTTGCTCTTGCCATAACCGAAGCGCCTGCGATGAATAAAATCCTTTTTGAACTATGAAAAAAGACGGAACAGCCATCCCTCTTCCCCCTGCTCTGCCTTCTGCCAAATCAAACATAAAAAAGGGCAACACCCTTGAAAGAATGTTGCCCTTTGGAACCGGAACTAATTTAAGCTTTCCTCAATTTCTTTAATCATTTCCTTCACAGAAACCAATCCACCGCTTGATAAATACCAGTAATTCGGATCAAGGTAAACGATGTTGTCTTCTTGATAAGCTTTTGTATTTTGCACCAATTCATTTTCAACCACTTGTTTTGCGCTCGGCTCATCGCCAATCGCCGCTCCGCGGTCGATCACATATAAATAGTCGGGATTTTTTTCAACAATATATTCAAAAGAAATGCTTTGGCCATGGGTGGATGCTTCAATGTTTTCATCGACCGGCTGAATGCCTAAAACATCATGAATGAATCCAAATCGGGAGTTCGGTCCATAAGCGCTGACTTTGCCTTCGTTGGCAAGCACAATCAACGCCTTTTTGCCGTTAGCAGCGGCTTTTTCATTGACCGCTTGAATGGCTTCGTCAATCTCAGCTAATTTTTCATTGATCTCAGCTTCTTTTTCAAAAATTTCCCCCAGCGTTTTCATGTTGTTTTTGAATGATTCGATGTAATCCGAAGGATCAATTTCCATATAAACTGTAGGAGCGATTTCGGCAAATTGATCGTACAGGTCCGCCTGTCTTCCAGAAATGATGATTAAATCAGGCTGGATTTCACTAAGTTTTTCAAAATCCGGCTCTTTTAAACTTCCGACATTTTCATATTGATCGTCTTCAAATTTAGACAAATGAGGCGGCACGTTCATCTTTGGCAGAGCTGCAACTTCAATGCCTAATTCATTGAGCGAATCCAGGACGCCAAAATCAAAGACAACAACTTTGTCAGGATTTTTCTTCACTGGCGTTTCGCCCAGCTCATGCGTGATGGTAATCGTCTCAGCTTCCTTTGCCGCTTCTCCGTTTTCGTTCGTGTTATCTTCACTGCCACAAGCGGCAGCAAACAAAGCCAACACAACAAACATCATGTAAAAACTTAATTTTTTCACTTAGATCACCCCAAAATATATTTTTTATTGATGCATTACTGATAATGGTCCATTTTGCGCTTATGTATCAAATGCATCCCCCCTTTGATCGGATGACAACGATAATCGTTCTCAATTGATAGTTTTTTAAAAGCTTTGCCAGCAATGAGCAAAGCTTGTAAATAAAATTACGCAAAGTATAAGCAGATTTTATTGCAGTTCATATCCTCTTGAATTTGCATATCCATATCATAAATTTCGCGCAGCACTTCACGATTAATCATTTCATGCGTTGCGCCTTCTCTCACAATTTTTCCATCTTTAAGCGCTACGATGTAATCGGAATACACGGAAGCAAAGTTAATGTCATGAATGACAATAACGACGGTTTTTCCAAGTTCGTCAACCAATCGGCGCAGCGTTTTCATAATTTGCACAGAATGTTTCATATCCAAATTATTCAACGGTTCATCCAGCAAAATGTACTCTGTATCCTGTGCAATGACCATCGCTATAAAGGCGCGCTGCCGTTGCCCTCCGCTTAATTCATCTAAATATTTATATTGAATCTCTTCAAGATCCATATAGCGAATCGCTTCATCAACATATTTCCAATCTTCTTCGGTCAAGCGCCCTTTTGAATAAGGAAAGCGCCCAAAAGAAACCAGTTCTCGAATCGTCAATTTTAAATTGATATGATTGGACTGTTTCAAAATTGAAATTTTTTTCGCAAGCTGATTGCTTTTCGATTTTTTTATATTTTGATTGTCGATGTAAATTTCGCCTTCGTCGTTTTCAATCAAACGGCTGATCATGGATAAAAGCGTACTTTTTCCCGCGCCATTCGGACCGATAAAAGAAGTGATTTTTCCTTTTTTTATTTTGACCGAGACATTTTCAATCACTTTTTTCTCGCCATATTTTTTGGATACACTTTTTACCATCACCATGATTTATTCTCCTTTAACAATAAATAAATGAAATAGATCCCGCCGACGAAATTTAAGATGACGCTTAGCGTAGTCGAAAATGCAAAGATGCGTTCAACGACAAATTGGCCGCCAACGAGAGCGATAATCGCGATAAAAATGGAACCAATAATTAAAAACGAATGACGATAGGTTTTTAAAAATTCATACGTGACATTGACAACGAGAAGACCCAAAAACGTAATTGGACCAACGAGCGCTGTGGCAATGGAAATGAGCACGGCGACTATAACAAGCAGCCGTTTCACGACGTAATCGTATTCAACGCCTAAATTAATCGCATGTTCGCGCCCCATCGCCAAAACATCCAAATATTTCATAAACGGCATAAAGTAAAAGCTGACAAGTGCAATTAAAAGGCTGGCGACAAGCAGCAAATCGGTTTTGATGTTGTTGAAGCTCGCAAACATGCGATCCTGCACAATTTGAAATTCATTCGGGTCTATCAGCACTTGCATAAACGATGAAAAACTATCAAAAAATG
The DNA here is from genome assembly GCA_937983115.1 of uncultured Caryophanales bacterium. Classification (GTDB taxonomy): domain Bacteria; phylum Bacillota; class Bacilli; order Bacillales; family UBA6769; genus Pueribacillus. The sequence continues at coordinate 10,292 of CALKAO010000048.1, read as the reverse complement.
TTCCGCAAATGATTCCGATTAACAAGAGAAAATATATGCTGCGGTCTTGGCCGCTAAACAAAAACTTATAGAGCAATAATGCAAAGATAACCATCAGTCCGACCGTCATCAAAAAATGAACATTGTTGTCCATTTGCGTCAGCGTGACGGAACCAAGCAAGAAAACGATAATCGTCTGAATGAGCAGATAGAGGGAATCCAGCCCCATAATATTCGGCGTCAAAATGCGATTGTTTGTAATCGTTTGAAAGATAACCGTTGAAAATGCTATCGCGCCGCCAGTCAGCACAATGGCAAGCACTTTCATCGTTCGCTTCGATAGAATGTACTGCCAATTCGCGCCGACATCATAGAAAACGAACACGAGGATGAGCACAATGGAAAGCAAACCAAGTACAGCTGTTTTCGATCTATAGCCCATATGCCCTTCTCCTCAACAACAGATAAATAAAAATTCCGCTTCCTATGACGCCAACGGTTAAACTGATCGGGATTTCATAAGGATAAATGATCACGCGGCCGAGAATGTCGCAAAACAGTACAAAAACCGCACCTAGCAGCGCCGTATGGATTAAACTATTGCGCAAATGGTCGCCTTGATAAATCGTAACGATGTTCGGAATGATGAGACCTAAAAACGGAATCATTCCAACCGTAAGAACGACTGACGCCGTAACAAGTGCAACAATGATTAAACCCGTATTAACCACCTGGCGATAATTCAAGCCCAAATTTTTGGAGAAATCTTCCCCCATTCCAGCGATGGTAAACTTGTTGGCAAACAGAAAAGCAAGCACCATCAATGGAATGCTGATATACATTAATTCAAAGCGGCCTCTCATAATCATAGAGAAATCGCCGAGCAGCCATGATGACATATTTTGAATGAGATCATACCTGTATGCAAAAAAGGTGGCAATCGCATTAATGATATTGCCAAACATTAGCCCGACAAGCGGAATGAAAATGGCATCTTTAAATTTTATTTTTTCCAAAATGCTCATAAAAATAAATGTGCCAAGCAAGGCAAACACAAAAGCGACGAGCATTTTCTGCAATGAACTTGCTGAAGCAAACAGCAGCATTGCAACGAGAATGCCAAGTCTTGCCGAGTCCATCGTTCCCGCCGTTGTCGGCGATACAAACTTATTTCGGCTGAGCTGCTGCATGATGAGCCCGCAAATGCTCATGCTGGCGCCCGCAATAAGAATGCTGATAAGCCTTGGAAATCTGCTGATAAGCAAGATTTGCACTTGATCATCGTTTAAGCGAAATATATCAAAAATGGAAATGGACGATACTCCAATAAATAAAGAAGCGATGGAAAAAATGATCAATGCAAACACGAGATAGCGTATTTTCATTTGACGTTTCCTTTTTCTCTTCATTGCAAGAAGCTTTATTTTACAACTGCATGCCTTGCAGCTACAATATTAGATAAACGCTTGTCAAAAGAGGCGGGGGAGAGCGAAGGGGGTAAAAACTCTCCCGCCTCGCTTGCAAATGAAAATTATTCTCAATTAAAATGATATTGAATCTCATTATCACTGTCAATACTTTTACTAAAAATATTTTTACGGAGTGAACAAATGATGAAGGAAACATTGCAATCGGTTGCAGAATTAATCCGTGAAAGGCGTTCCATCAAATCAGGCTACATTCAAAAAGAAGTGGACAAAGACTTGATCGTTTCTTTATTAAACGATGCGGCTTGGGCCCCAAATCATGGCCTTCGCGAGCCTTGGCGCTTCATTTTCATTTCCAATGATCGAAAAGAGGCGTTTCTAGATTCCATCTTAGCATGCTTTCCGAAAAGCCAACACGAACAAATGCGGAATAAATTCATCGATGTCCCTGCGTTTCTTATCGTCATCATGAAAACCGACCCGCGCCAAAAGCAATGGGAAGAAAATTTCGCAGCGACAAGCTGTTTTGTGCAAAATTTGCAGCTGCTTGCATGGGAAAAAGAGCTTGGCATGGTATGGAAAACGCCGAACTTTATTTATGACCCGAAATTCTACAACGAGCTGGAAATTGAAAAAGACGAAAAAATCATCGGCATGCTGCAAATCGGATATTTTGATAAAAACGCCCGTTTTCCAGAACGAAAGCGCACAGACATTCGCGAAAAACTCACATTCTTTTAACAAAAAAACCGCCCTTTTTAGTAAAATGAAGTTACCACACCACATTCAGAAAGGGCGGTTTTTTATGAGTAATCCTGAGATTACTACTGAACATTCCACACACAACTGACGCTTCCACTAAAGGGAAAAAGAGAAAAATTCCGTAAAAAAGAAAAGGTTCCTTACTAAATTATCGGAGACGTTTTCTCTCCGATTTTTTATTTTATTTTCAACAGGCGCTTTCAAAAAAACCAATATTCCATCAATCGTGCATGCGCAGCTGCTGTGTTGCGAACATGCGGTATTTTTCATGCGTGTTAAAAAGTTCTTCATGCGTTCCCACACCCGTCAGCCTGCCGTTATCCAAAAATAAAATTTGATCGGCATCAACCACCGTCGACAAACGATGAGCAATAACGAGCGTCGTTCTTCCCCGCATCAAATTTTGCAAGGCTTTCTGTACATAAATTTCAGACTGGCTGTCAAGACTGGATGTCGCTTCATCAAGCATTAAAATTTTCGGATCGCGAAGCAGCGCTCTTGCAATTCCAATTCTTTGCCTTTGTCCGCCGGACAGCTTTACTCCCCGCTCGCCAACTTCGGTTTCATACCGATCGGGAAATGCGTCGATGAATTCATCCGCATAGGCCATTTTGGCAGCGCTGCGAAGCGCTTCATCACTGACTTCTTCTTCTAAACCATAACAGATGTTTTCCCGAATCGTTCCGGCAACGATTGGGCTTTCTTGCGAAACATACCCGAAGAGGCGGCGCCACGATCGCAGTGAAAATTGTTCAATCGGCGTTTTTCCAAACAAAATGATTCCTTCATCCGGTTCATAAAATCGTTCAAGCAGCGCAAAAAGCGTCGTTTTCCCGCTTCCGCTCGGACCGACAATCGCTGTCACTTTCCCTTGCTGAATGGTAAAATTTAAATCCTGCAAAACGTATTGCGCTTTTTCATAAGCAAATGACAAGCCTTTGACAACAATCGGATGATTCGTTTCTGTCAATGCTTTGCCGGATGAAAAATCTTCTTCGGGATGCTCCAGCGTCTGAATAATGCGTTCGGTCGCCCCTTTTGCTTTTTGAAGTTCCGTAAAAAAAGTAGAAAACTGCACCATCGGCATCATGATCTGAAATAAATACAAAATAAATGCCACGAGATCCCCAGCAGAAAGAGCGCCCGTCGACACCCTGACGCCGCCATAGCCAATGATGATCACCAGCATTGCCATCAGCACAAAGGTCACTAGCGGAGAAATTAAAGCTTGCACTTTCCCTTCTCTTAAACCAAAGCGAAACAGCGTGCGGATGTCTGCATAACCCTTTTCTTTTTCGATCCGTTCAGCATTTGAAGCTTTCACAAGCCGGATTTCTGCAAGCACTTGATTAATATTTGCTGTAAAAGCAGCAGTTTTGTCTTGAAGGCCTTTTGAAATTTTGTACATTTGCGAACCGAGCGGAAACAACATGAACAATGTTAAAGGGGCTGCGGTTAACATAATCACCGTCATTTTCCAGTCAAGGTATAACAGAATCGCCACAGAACCAACAATTGAAATGATTCCTGTAAAAAAACTCGTGACATGGCTGGTGATTAAATTTTTAAGAATGCCTGTGTCATTCGTCATTCGGCTGATCATATTGCCCGTTCTCGCCCGATCATAATAAGGCACCGGCAGCCGCAAAAATTTGTCCCACAGCCGCTTGCGCAGCTCTTTAACGATGCCTTGTCCAACATGAGTTAAAAAATAAATGGAAAGCCCGCTGGCAGCCGCTTGTGCAACAAAGGCGGCAACGAGCACGGCTATCGTCATTTGGTTGATGGCTGCGATTGAAAAGCTGTCCACCAAATCTTTTGTGAAAAGCGGGATCACTAAACCGCCGACCGTAGAAGCAACGCTTAAAAATAAAGCAGCAGCCAGCCGCCAGATTGGCGGATTCGTTTTTCTTATCAAATCGAAAAACTGTTGCCATTCCCCTCGTTTTTCCATCCGTTCCATTCCTATCTCCCCTAAACATGATTCGAGCGGCAGTTCCATCTTACTGAAAAAGATTTCAAAAAGAAACAGACCAATTCTGCATAGAGAAATGGTCTTGTTATTTCAGCTCTTCTAACAATTTTAACACTTGTTCGGATGATTTTTGCAGTTGTTCAAACGCTTTTTCCGCATTGGCAATGTCGCCTTTCCGGTAAAATTCAACCGCTTTTTTTGCATATTCATGAACGTTTTTATGCGGCTGTTCAATTTGTTCATATGCCGCTTGGCGAGTGATTTCTTCTGGCAGCCGGCTATAATACCATTTTCCAAAACGGCATGACTGATAAGAAGCGACCGCTTCATCTTCCAATGTCTTCAATCCCAACAACAAGTTGTACACTTTCCATTTCCAAAGAAGATGATCCGTTTTCGCCACTTCTATCATATCTTTGTCATTCAATTGTATATTCGTTTCAAAATACGTTTCACGGTATTGTTCAAGCCGCTTGCTCAATTCAAAAATAACTTCAGCGGTTTTCGCCGCCATGTGATGAGATTGATGGCTAAGTTCTGAAATAACCGCGTTTCGCTGCGCTATTTCATCGACTGCCGATGTTTGCTCTTCGGACATGGCGGCAATTTGCGCCGTCGAGCGGTTGACTTCCTGCATCGCCTGCACGATTTTGTCAAGCGCTGCATCAGCAGCGATAGCGCCGGCAACGCTTTTTTCAATTCGTTCTTCCGTGCGCTTCATTTGCTCCGTAACAAGTTTTGATACGTCCTGCAGCGCTTTCATGTTCTCAATGATATGAAGCGTTTGCTCCTTCGTATGCTCAGCCAGTTTCCGAACTTCTTCTGCGACAACGGCAAAACCTTTCCCATGTTCGCCTGCCCTGGCTGCTTCGATGCCGGCATTCAATGCCAACAAATTGGTTTGATCGGTAATTTGCCGAATCATCTCAACGACTTCATTTGTTTTTTCAATTTCACCATTTAATTTGCCCACTTGAGCGAGAACCTGATTGTACACACTGCCAACTTGTTTAATTTCTTGAAGCGCATCATTGACAACCTGCTTGCTATTTTCAGCTGAAGCAGCTGCTTCATCCGTGCTTTCAGCCACTTTTGCAGCATGTGAAGCCACTTCTAAAATCGACGCGCTGACCTCTTCCGCTGCACTTGAAACGCTCTGGCTTTCATCGTTCATCTCATCCATTGAAGAAATAAGCTCTTTGGATGTCTCAAGCTGGCTCATATCATTCAATGTATTGGAAATCTCGAACAAAAATACTTTGATCGTTTCTTGCATGTAAACTTCAACAATGAGCTGCTGATCGAAAGCAGCCAGCTTCTGAATCGCATTTACGGTTTTCATCATTCTTTTTGGCTGTGAATACAATCGCTCCATCACAATTAACGTCATCGCCTGCATTAACAGATGATGAGCGGTTATAAAATGGTCGGCAGTGAGAAAAATTCGGCTGTGCACACGCCCAACCGTCACCCTCGACTGGATATATTCGCTGTTCACGTCGCCTTGCAAAAACTGTTCCAAATAAAGCGACAGCGTCTGTTTCAACCGCTCAAGCGTTGAATGCCTCTCAATCAGCTCATTCAACATGGGCACCGATGCAATCCGTTCATAAAATTGGTCGACAAGCTCGTCTTTATGCGGAGCAATAAGCGGATAGGCATCTCGAATATATTGCAGCGTTTCTGCATAGATTCCCATATATTCCAGCCGCTCGGCAGCGTGTTCCTCGACCGCTGCGACTGCTTCTCCTTTCGCTGTGAGATAATCCATCCACGATTCAGGCTTCTTCGTAAATAAGTTCAAGTTCATTCGTGTCCTCCTCTTTCGATGAAACGCTCAAATTCTTTTTTTGAAAGCGGCTTGCTAAATAAAAAGCCTTGCCCCAGCTTGCAGCCATTTTCATTTAATATCCCAAGTTGTTCCTTGCGTTCAATTCCCTCAGCCAACACTTGCATCCCCAATGTTTCCGCCATCGTCAAAACCGCTTTGACAATCGCTTTGCTTTCTTCATTTTCATGAATGTCGCGAATAAATGAAGCGTCGATTTTCAACGTATCCGCCGGCAGATGTTTGATGTAATGAAACGAACTGTATCCCGTTCCAAAATCATCAATTGAAATGTGCACGCCTAATTCCCGTATTTCCTGAAGAATGTTTGCAGCATTTTCAATGTCGGCAAACACGCTTTCTGTCACTTCAAGTTCAAGCCAATCCGGATCCAGTTGGGTGTCATTCAATACATTTTGCACAATCTTGACGATGTTCGGATCGGCTAATTGCTTCACCGATAAATTCACTGAAATTCGCAGCGGGGGATATCCTCCTTCCTGCCAAGCTTTGTTTTGCTCGCAAGCTTTGCGCAAGACCCACTCGCCAATCTGCATAATTAAACCGGTTTCTTCCGCCAACGGTATAAATTGCATCGGTGGAATGACGCCTAAATCCGGATGGCGCCAACGCAATAACGCTTCCATGCCAATCACTTTGCTTTTGGCAAAATTAATTTTGGGCTGATAATCAAAATAAAACTGTTCTTTCTCAATCGCTTTGCGCAGCTCATTTTCCAATAACACCTGCTGCAAAGATTTTTCTTCCATTTCTCGAGAAAAAAACGCGTGCTCGTTCTTTCCGCGCCCTTTTATCGCATATAAAGCCGTATCCGCATTCAAAAGCAATTTTTCCGCTTCCGTGCCATGTTCAGGAAAAAGCGCAATCCCGATGCTGCACGACAGCCGATATTGCTGCCCGCGAGCGACTTCAACCGGCTCATCAAAACGATGGCGGAGCTTTTCAGTAAAAACGGCCGCGTCATCCTTGCCATCGATGTCTTTTAACATCACCGCAAATTCATCTCCGCCCAAGCGCCCAATTAAATCGCCAGAACGCAAAATGCTTTTTATCCGATTGGCTGCAACGGTCAAAATATAATCTCCTGCTTCATGCCCCCACGTATCATTCACCTCTTTAAAGCGATCAAGGTCAAGAAACATTACAGCCAGCTTCATCGCGGTTCCTCTAGCATTGGCAACTTCTTCCCGCAATTGTTTCATAAACATTCTTCGATTTGGCAAGTCGGTCAGGGCATCGTGAAATGCCAAATGGTAAATTTGCGTTTCTTTCTTTTTGCGCTCGGTAATGTTGCGCATAACGAGCGCGGCATACTTTTGTTTGTGAATCATGCTGAGCGTCGTTTCCATATCGATATAATGGCCGGTCTTGGCCCGCATTCGAAATTCGAGCTGGCATGAAACGCCAGCTTTCAATTTATCTGCAACCGATTGCCGATCGTCGTCATGAATATAATCAAACACACTGCTCGCTTCGAAATTCTTCAGCGAATATTGCAAAAGCTTTTCATGCGAAGGCGAAGCGTATAAATAGTTTCCTTCGAGATCAACAATGGCCATTAAGTCAGATGAATAGTCTGTGATCAAGCGGTAAAGCTGCTCGCTTTTCTTCAGCTTTTCTTCCATTTCCTTGCGGGCTGTAATATCATTGCGAATGGAAATGTATTGATACGGTTTGCCTTTTTCATTTAAAAAAGGAACAATCGTCGTATCCACCCAATAATACGAACCATCCTTTGCCTTGTTGCGAATTTCTCCGCGCCAAACGCCGCCGCGGCCAATCGTCGCCCACATGGTTTTAAAAAACTCTTTTGAATGATAGTTTGAATTTAAAATTCGATGATCTTGGCCGATCAGTTCCGAACGGGCATATTTCGAAATTTCGCAAAATTTATCGTTTGCATATAAAATGACGCCTTTTGCATTGGTAATCGCTACGATCGACGATTGATCCAAGGCAAATTTAATATCCGCCCACGCTTTCTTCGTTTCGTTTTTTTCTTGCATTCGATGATTTTGCTCTTGATTCTTCATAATTTCTCCTGGAATCTTTATTTCCTAAAACAATTAATCTCGCATCGCGGGTCATAGTTAAAAAGTTTTAGGTTGAAAGAATGGAATGTTCGCCTATATTCTACTAATTTTGCCAAAACTTGTCCATTTATTTTATTTTTGCCAATCGATACATGAAAAACCCTATCGTTCCAACAAGCAAAATGAGAAAAGCCGGCATCATCCAGCTGCCCAATCCTGTCTTTTCATACGCTTTCAAAACAATGTCCGTATGCAGAAGCGTCAACATGACAGCAATCAGCAGCTGAAGAATATGGAGCATTCTCCTTGTTTCACGGTACACCTGTTCAGCATTTTCTTCAGTAATTTTAATCGGATAGTTCAGCATGCTTGCTCCTTTGCTTGCGAAAGAAAAAAACAGCGCGCTAAAAAACCCGATAATCGGAAAAATGAAAATGCCTGCTTTTCCTCCAACATGGCCTGAATCCCCAAAAACCGTAAAATGAACCGGAATTTGATCAGGCAATGCATCCCACGCCAAAATCGAACCGATCAACATATACCCGGCAAGCAAAAATGAACTCTTTTCTGCTGCTTTTGCAAACTTCGTTTTCGGCAAATTCAATTCTGGACGTCGATTCATCCTGCAGTCATTCCTTTCTATGCCATTTCTAAAAGATGCGTAGCCAGACTGGAACATTTTCAGTTCCAGCGATTGATTTCACGGTATAATAGAGTAAACGAACATTGTGCAAGCGAGGAATCTTTATGGATATTTCAACCGTTTTCGCTTTTTTAAGCGCTGCTGTCATTTTAACATTAATGCCCGGTCCAGACATTTTATTTGTAACAGCCCAAAGCATCTCCCAACATTCGCGAGCAGGAATCTTGACTGCACTCGGCCTGTGCACAGGGCTAATCGTCCATATTTCAGCAGCTGCGCTCGGCGTTTCTGCAATTGTTTATCAATCCGCAGCCGCCTTTGCGATCATTAAAACGGCTGGAGCCGGCTACTTGCTCTATTTAGCCTGGCAGTCTTTTCGTTCCCGCCATGATACGTACATCCTGAAAAAACAACGGCCGCTCAAGCTCTTGTCCCTATATAAAAAAGGAGTGATTATGAATATCTTAAATCCAAAAGTATCGCTTTTCTTTTTGGCACTATTGCCCCAGTTTGTCAATGAGGCAAACGGAAACATCCCGCTGCAAATCATCATTCTCGGAATCGTTTTTATTATACAAGCGTTATTCGTCTTTACAACGGTCAGTTTTTTAGCTGAAAAAATTGGGGATCTGCTTGCGAAACGCACCGCTCTTGCCAAAAGCTTGAATACGATTCAAGCGATTCTGTTTGCACTTATCGCCATGCAGATTGCATTTAGCAAACAATCCTAAATAAAATGAATGATTAAAATAAATGGCGCTGGAATAGAGCTTCGTTATTTTTTCATGCACTGAACGAAATTTTTCTTTCATCTGTTTTCAACGGCTCGTCTCCAAGAAGAAAAACCTTATCAATTCAAGCAATCCGCTTTTCATCGGCTGTTCAGCGCTTTTAACGGCAATCATGCAAAACATGCGCATATGAAACTGGCAGCAAAAACAGCTCGTCAAAACGAAGGAGGAAAAATGCAAAAACATCCGAACGTTCCATTTTCTACAAGCAAATGGGTGCATGTATTCAATGGCCTGTCGATTTTATGCATTTCAGGAACATTGATTTTTGCCATTGCTGCTTACCAGACACTGCCCGATAAGATCCCCATTTATTTTAATGCACAAGGGGAAGCGGATGGCTGGGGGCATAAAGCCATGATTTTTCTCATGCCGCTGTTTGCAGTGATTCTATTTATTCCCTTATATTTCTTAAGCAAAAAGCCGCGCCTCTTTAATTATCCGATCGAAATTACAAAAGAAAATGCCGGCCGGATCTATCCCCTTGCCCAATTGTTGATGGCCATTATCAATTTTGAATGCGTGCTCATTTTCACTTATTTAACCATTGACATCATCGGCCAATATTTCAGTGCCTGGATTCTTGCCATCCTCTTTGGCGCTCCCATCCTTACGGTATTGCTGTTCATTTTTATCTTCATTCGTTTAAAAGCAAAATAAGTATGGGAATCAACCCCATTCCTGATTCTATAGAATGCTTCTTTTTAATGTTTCCTGCTGGAAGCGATGCCAATCAAACAGCATTTTCAGCCTATTTTTTCATCTGCAGCGGAGGCGCATTAAACCGCCTGGCCATATCGTTCAATAGATCGATCGTTGCACGATGATAGCGG
>CALKAO010000047.1 GCA_937983115.1 uncultured Caryophanales bacterium | reverse complement strand
TAGTAATCTTTGGATTACTCATAAAAAACCGTCCTTTCTGAATGTGGTTGTGCTAGCTTCATTTTAACTGGAAAGAGCGGTTTTTTTGTATGCTTTTTTCAAAACAGTGAATATAAGAAAAAGCTGCCGCAGAAAATCATTTTTCAATGACTTTCCGGACAGCCCCTTTAACTTTTTATGGAAAATGTTTATTCACTAGTTTTTTAGAAGAATGAATTTAGCGAAATGCTGTCGCCGATGGGACAGCGGTTTTTTATTTTGCAACCTGCTCGAGGCCGCTGTTTTTATCCATTTTTTCAAGATTTCCGTTTTTATCCATTTTAAAAGCTGTGCCCGTTTCTCCATTTTCTTGCAGCACAATCATTTTGCGGGCGCGCTCCATAATTTGAATGAGTGATTGATAATCTTCTTGTACGACTGAATATTTTTCTTCGAGTTTTTTTAGTTTTTGTTTCAACTCTTCGTTTTCAGCTTTTAACTGCGCTTTTTCTTTTTCAAGCTGCTCTTTTAAATCTCGCATTTCTGTCGATTTCGATTGGTCATCTTTTAATTCTTTCAAATAATTGATAACGTCTTGAAGATCGATGGGCTTCGTTTGCTGCGAATTTAAAACTGCAGATGAGCGAATCGGTTTCATCGCTTGAGCGCGTTTCCGCTCTTTTCGCTGTTTTTTTGCCAGTTCAATCGCTTTTTCATATTTATTGCGAACGATGGCATTCCAGCGAAAGCCAACAGCTGCAGATGTCCGGTTCAGTTTGTCTCCGACCTCTTCAAAGGCGAGCAATTGCGTGCTCCCTTCACGAATATGCCTTAGCACGGTTTCTGCAAGCAATAAATCATCTTCATGGGTCCAGGCGTCTTGTCTAACTTTCATTGCGTTCCCTCCTTTCATGCGTTTTGTTTTTCTATAGTTTTTCCAAAGTGAAAAGTTTTATACAAAAAATACTAGATTTCTTTGCTTTACAATAGATTTTCACTAGAAAAAGCCCGATGATCTCATTCGCATCAGCAATGAGTTTTCATCAGGCTGCCATTCATAAGCGTCATTGATTTTTTTTCCTGTTTTTCTTCAGCTTGTAAAGAATTTGCGTTAATGCTTGTTCAAATTTTCCGGTCTGTTTCGGAATGTAATAGGTTTGGTTGATGAGCGGGTCAGGCAAATATTGCTGATCCACCCAGCCATTTTCATAATCATGCGGGTATAAATAATCAATCCCTCTCCCGAGCGATTTTGCGCCTTTGTAGTGTGCGTCTTTTAAATGCAGCGGCACTTCGCCGATCGGGCGGCGCTTGATGTCATGGAGGGCTGCATCAATGGCTTTGATTGCCGAATTTGATTTTGGCGAAAGACAAAGTTCAATAACCGCATTGGCAAGAGGGATTCGCGCTTCGGGAAAACCGACTCTTTCAGCGGCTTCGATGGCATGCAATGTACGTACACTCGCTTGCGGGTTTGCGAGTCCGACATCTTCGTATGCCGTAACGAGCAACCGTCTGCAAATGCTCGTCAGGTCGCCGGCTTCAATCAGCCTGGCGAGATAATGAAGCGCTGCGTCGACATCGCTGCCGCGGATGGATTTTTGAAAAGCGGAAAGGACGTCGTAGTGTGCGTCTCCGTTTTTATCGTGAGAAAAACTTTTCTTTTGAATTGATTGCTCGGCAATTTCTAGATCGATTTTAATTTCATCTTTTGCATTGGATTTTGTTGATAAGACAGCAATTTCCAAAGCGTTTAAAGCTGCCCGAACATCTCCCCCGCTCATTTCCGCCAAATGGTTAAGCGCTTCTTCCGCAATCGAAACGTTTAGATGGCCGAAGCCGTTTTCTTTATCGATTAGCGCTCTATTGAGCGCGGTTTTAATTTCATCTGGGGTTAACGGATGCAATTCAAAAATTTGGCAGCGGCTTCGAATTGCGGGATTGATGGAATGGTAGGGATTGTTCGTCGTTGCGCCAATCAATGTAATTAATCCATTTTCAAGAAAGGGAAGAAGAAAATCTTGCTTGCCTTTGTCAAGTCGATGAATCTCGTCCAGGATTAACATGAGCTGGCCTGACATTTTAGCTTCTTCAATGGCAATTTCCATATCTTTTTTATTATTGGCAACAGCATTTAACATGCGGTAAGGCATATTTACACTGCCGGCAATGGCGATGGCGAGCGATGTTTTGCCCGTTCCGGGCGGTCCATATAAAATCATGGATGACAGCTGTTTCGCTTTTACCATTCGCCAGATCAGCGATCCTTCGCCGACGAGATGTTTTTGTCCGATGAACGCTTCGAGAGTTTTTGGCCGCATGCGATAGGCAAGAGGTTTTTTTTGCATGACTTTCTCTCCTGTTTTTAAAATCATGATATCTTTACTATAGCATCGGTTCCGAAATGAAAACAGGCGAGTGGCGAAAATTCGCTTCAGCATGCAAGCCATATGGTTTCATGCTATAATTATTGAGATTATGCTGAGCAAAGGATGTTAAAATGAAAGAGAGAAAGAGATATGAATTGATAATCCGTTGGTCGGCGTTTTTTATTGGAATTGCTGTCATGGCTTTTGGCATTGCCCTGACGATAAAAGCAGAGCTGGGCCTTGCTGCTTGGGACGTCCTTCATGTTGGCTTGATGCTTAATTTTGGCTTGACCATTGGCAGCTGGTCGGTTATTGTCGGTTTTTTCATTTTAGCGGTATCGTCTTTGCTTATAAAGCGTTTGCCAAAGATTGGCGCATTTTTAAATATGTTGTTTGTTGGCTTGTTTATTGACTTGTATCTCTATTTGCCGATCATTGTGACGCCGCAGTCTTTTGCAAAACAATTGATCATGCTCATTGCAGGAATAATTGTCTTTGGGATTGGCTTGGGTCTTTACATTTCTTCTGATTTCGGAGCCGGGCCTCGGGACGCTTTAATGCTTGCGCTTACAGAACTGACGAAATTTAAAGTTCAACATGTGCGTTTTGTTCTGGAACTTTTCGTCTTATGCATTGGCTGGCTTTTAGGAGGCCCTGTATTTATTGGGACAGTCATTATAACCGTCATGATTGGCCCTGTTGTCGGCTTTACACTTCCTTTTTTTAGAAACGTAATCACGAAATTGACAGTAAGAGGTGACAGAGGTGAAAATCTCAACGAAAGGGCGCTACGGCCTAACGATTATGATGGCATTAGCGAAAAATTACGGTGAAGGCCCCACTTCGCTGAAATCGATTGCGAAAGAGAATAATTTGTCTGAACATTATCTAGAGCAGCTCGCTTCGCCGCTGCGGAATGCTGGTCTTGTCAAAAGCATTCGCGGTGCGTATGGAGGCTATATTTTAGCGCGCGATCCGAAAGAAATCACGGCTGGCGAAGTTATCCGAGTGTTAGAAGGGCCTATTAGCCCAGTAGAAGTTTTAGAAGATGAAGAGCCGGCTAAACGAGATCTATGGATAAAAATTCGCGACGCCGTAAAAGAGGTGCTTGATAATACGACAATTGATGATTTGGCGAATTTCGAAGATGACGGCGAACAAGAGCCATATATGTTTTACATTTAGCTTGAGAAAGAAGGGAATGGAATGTCTGCGGTATATTTAGATCATGCTGCAACTTCACCGTTACACCCGAAAGTGCTGGAAGCAATGAATAATGCGGAACGGAAATTTTTCGGAAACCCTTCTAGCATTCATCGCTTTGGCCGCGAAGCCCGCCGGCAGCTTGAAGAGGCTCGGGCGGCGATTGCTGAAAGCATTGGAGCGAATGAATCGGAAATTATTTTCACGAGCGGCGGAACAGAAGCTGCAAATTTGGCGATTATCGGAACGGCTTTGCGCCGCAAACATGAAGGCCGTCATATTGTGACAACGGCCATCGAACATCATGCTGTATTAAATTCATGCAAATTTCTAAAAACATTGGGCTTTGAAGTGACATACGCTCCAGTCCAGCAAAATGGAGTCGTTCTTGCAAGCGATATAGTGAATGCCCTTCGCGATGACACGATTCTTGTATCCGTGATGTTCGGAAATAATGAAATTGGCACGCTTCAGCCGATTTCAGAAATCGGCCAAGCTTTACAGGAAACGGATGCGCTTTTTCATACGGATGCTGTTCAAGCGTTCGGGATGATGCGCTTTGATGTAAAAAAGCTTCATGTTGATTTGCTGTCTGTCTCGGCGCATAAAATTAATGGCCCAAAAGGAACGGGCTTTTTATTCGCAAAAGAAGGCGTCAATGTGTCGCCGCTGATGCATGGAGGAGAGCAAGAAAAAAAACGAAGAGCAGGGACAGAAAATGTTGCAGGAATTGTTGGCATGCATACGGCGATTCAATTATCTCAAGCGTCATTGGATGAAAGACGGGCTCAATATGAAAGTTTTCGAAAAAAAATGCTGGCGATTTTTGAACAGCATGATCTTTCGTTTGTGGTCAATGGCGGAGATGCAGATGTCTTGCCGCACATTTTGAATGTCAGTTTTCCGGATGCGAAAGCAGATGCTCTGCTTGCAAGCCTTGATTTAGCCGGAGTCGCAGCTTCAAGCGGTTCTGCTTGCACAGCTGGCACGCTTCAGCCTTCACATGTTCTTCAAGCCATGTTTAAAGATGATGAAAAACGTGTAGAATCAGCGATACGATTCAGTTTTGGATTAGGCAATACGATGGCAGACATTGAAAAAGCGGCATATGAAACCGTGCAATCTGTCAAGCGGATAACGGGGAGGTGACAGCATTGACAAAAGAAAGAGTCGTTGTCGGCATGTCAGGCGGCGTTGATTCATCTGTGGCAGCTTTGCGATTAAAAGAAATGGGCTATGAAGTAATCGGGGTTTTTATGAAAAATTGGGATGACTCGGATGAAAACGGCGTCTGTACAGCAGCTGAAGATTATGAAGACGTGATAAAAGTGTGCAATCAAATCGGCATACCGTATTTTGCTGTCAATTTTGAAAAATTGTACTGGGACAAAGTTTTTACGTATTTTCTTGAAGAATATCAAGCAGGCCGAACGCCGAATCCGGATGTCATGTGCAATAAAGAAATCAAATTCAAAGCTTTTCTAGAACATGCTTTCAATGTGGGCGCCGATTACGTTGCAACAGGGCATTATGCGCGGCTGGCTAAAAAGAATGGGCGAATCGAGCTATTGCGTGGGGTTGATAAAAATAAAGATCAAACCTATTTTTTAAATCAACTTTCAAGCAAGCAATTGGAGCGTGTTCTTTTTCCATTGGGCGAGCTTGAAAAATCGGAAGTGAGGGCCATTGCGGCAAATGCAGGGCTTGCGACGGCTCACAAAAAAGACAGCACCGGCATTTGTTTTATTGGCGAGCGGGATTTTAAAGAATTTTTAAGCGCGTATCTGCCCGCACAGCCTGGCGAAATGCAAACGCTGGATGGCGAAGTGAAAGGGCAGCACGACGGCTTGATGTATTATACGATTGGCCAGCGGCAAGGCCTTGGCATTGGCGGTGCAGGCGAACCGTGGTTTGTCTGTGGAAAAAATCTTGAAAAAAACATTTTGTACGTATGCCAGGGATTCGACAATGAAGCGCTTTATTCTGATGCGTTAGAAGCGGTGGATGTCAACTTTATCAATCCCCCAAGCAAACGCGTTTTTGCATGCACGGCAAAATTTCGCTACCGCCAGCCCGATCGAGAAGTGACGGTTGAAATGCTGGACGATCGGACGGCGCTGGTCAGATTCAAAAATCGCGAACGGGCGGTTACACCTGGCCAAGCCGTTGTATTTTATGACGGCGAAGTCTGTCTTGGAGGGGGAATTATTGATAAAGTTTATAAAGATGGAAAACAGCTTGCTTATGTATAAGTTTGAATGTTGAATGCTATTGGGGTGAAACGGATGGATGAGCATGCGAAAGGAGTTCGGCTGCTGCAGGAAGGGCGATACGACGAAGCGGCAAAGCAGTTTGAAGAAGCCATTGAAGAGAATCCCGACGATCCAATGCCGTACCTTCATTTTGGCGATTTGCTCGCAGCGACTGGAGATGCTGAAAACGCATTGAATATTTACAAGCAGGCTCTTGAATTAGATGATGCATTGGCGACTGCCTATTATGGCGCCGGCAACGCCTATTACAAATTAGCCCTATATGATGAGGCAAAAAAAATGTTTGAACGCGCGATTGGATTAGGCCTTGCCGATAAAGATCTTTATTTTATGATCGGCATGTCGCATTACAAGAAAGGGGAAGTGCTGTATGCGCTGCCTTATTTTCAGCGCGCAGTTGAACTAGATGGGGAAGATATTGAAGCCCGGTTTCAATTGGGGCTGAGCCTGGCTTTTTTAAAACATGTCGATGAAGCGATTGAACAGTTTGAGCAGTTGCGAAAATTAGACGGGGAAAATCCGGATGTTTATTACAATTTAGGCGTTGCGTTTGCTCATAAGCATGATGTTGGCAAAGCGTTGGCGATGTTTGAAAAAGCGCTGAAGATTCAACCGAACCATTTGCTTGCAGCAAATGGAAAGCAATGGATATTGAAAAAACAAGCGCGTGCTGCGGAGAACGAAAAATGATGATTGAAAATGAAACATATATAAAAGGTTCGCTGCTCCGATATATTTTTCACAATGAAGAAAATCTGTACACGGTCGCGCGAATCCGTGTCCTTGAAACGACGGAAAATTACAGGGAACATGACGTTGTCGTTACGGGCTATATGGATAAAATGTACGAACATGAAACGTATTTTTTTTATGGACAGTTTGTCGAACACCCTAAATATGGCAGGCAGTACAACGTGATTCGCTATAAGCGCGAGCTTCCCCGAACGAAATCCGGCGTCATTCAATATTTATCGAGCGATTTGTTTAAAGGGATTGGAAAAAAGACCGCAGAGGTGATTGTTGAAACGCTTGGCGAGCGGGCCATTTCAAAGATTGTTGAAGATGAATCTGTGCTTTCACAGGTTCCGAATTTACGTAAAGATGCCGCTAAAAGACTTTATGAATTGCTCAAGCAGCATGAAGGCCTTGATCAGATTATGATTTTTCTGTCTGAATGCGGGTTTGGCCCGAAATTGTCGATGCGCATCTATCAAACCTACAAACACGAAACGATCGACATCATCAAAGAAAACCCTTATCAGCTCGTGTACGATGTGGAAGGCATTGGTTTCAAGCGTGCAGATGAACTGGGTTCAATGCGTGGAATAAAAGGCAGCCATCCGGAGAGAATTCGAGCGGGCGCTTTATATGTTCTTCAAGAACAATCGCTGCAGAATGGGCATGTCTTTTTGAATTATGATTCGTATGTTAAAAGCGTGAAAGAACTGTTAGACGGCGACAGTCCAATCGAAGAAAGCGTGATCGCGCATGAATTAATCCAGCTTGATGAGGAAGAAAAGCTCGTACTAGATAAGGAGCGGGTGTATTTGCCGTCTTTGTATTATGCAGAAAAAGGCTTGGCGGCAAATATTCATCGATTGTTGCAGCGGAAAGAGCCGGCGTTCTCCTTTCGTGAGGATGAGTTTACAATTGCACTGGAAAAAGTGGAGAGAAAGTTGAACATTCAGTATTCTGAATCGCAGATAAAAGCGATAAAAACAGCATTGTCATCGCCGTTAATGCTGTTGACAGGCGGTCCAGGAACGGGAAAAACGACGATTATTCAAGGGATCGTTGAAGTGTATGCGCAATTGAATGATTTGCCGCTTGATGAGGAAGCTTATAAGCAAGATGAGCCATTTCCCTTTGTGCTTGCCGCGCCGACTGGCCGCGCGGCAAAACGAATGAGCGAAGCAACCAATTTGCCTGCATACACGCTGCATCGTACGCTTGGCTGGAAGGGCGACTGGTTTGAACATGATGAAGAGCATCCGATTGAAGGAAAATTGCTAATCGTTGATGAAGTGTCGATGGTTGACATTTGGCTCGCTCATCAATTGTTCAAATCATTGCCGGAAGACATGCAAGTCGTATTGGTAGGAGATGAGGACCAGCTGCCGTCCGTTCAGCCCGGCCAAGTGCTAAAAGATTTGCTCGAAGCGGATGTCATCCCCACTGTGAAATTGATGGATGTCTATCGCCAAGGGGAAGGCTCGTCGATTATATCCTTGGCGCATGCGATAAAAAAAGGCGAACTTCCAGATGATTTTCCGGATGCTTTAGAAGATCGGCGTTTTTTCTCGTGCCGTTCGGAAGACGTCGCTGATGTCGTTGAGCAAATTTGCAAATCAGCGCTTCGAAAAGGATTTTCTTTCCATGACATTCAAGTATTGGCTCCGATTTATAAAGGAAAAGCCGGTGTTGAGCAGTTAAATATCAAATTGCAAAATTTATTCAATCCGAAACATGAGCAAAAACGGGAACTTGAATATCGCGAAACGATTTTTCGAACAGGGGATAAAGTGCTGCAGCTTGTGAATGACTCCGAAAATCAAGTGTTCAATGGAGATATCGGTGTGATTTCTGCAATTTTCTTTGCTGATGAAACGGAAGAAAAAGAAGATCAGCTTGTTGTTTCATTCGATGGAAAAGAAGTGGCGTATACGAGAAATACACTGCATGCTTTAACTTTGGCCTATTGCTGTTCGATTCATAAATCCCAAGGAAGCGAATACCCTATTGTGATTTTGCCGCTAGTCAACAGCTACCATCGAATGCTCAAACGAAATTTAGTGTATACAGCGGTGACGCGAAGCAAACAGTTTTTACTCATGTGCGGAGAAAAATCTGCATTTTCCTATGCTGTTGAAAACAAAATACAAGATGAAAGAAACTCCATGCTCGCCAATAAACTTCAAGAGTTGGCGGAAAGCGCGCATGAACAGCTTTGAAAGGCCAACCATCGCACGATCTGATGGCCGTAAAGAAAGGAGTGGACGGCATTAAAATCGTTTTCCAGTCTTTTAAATACACCTGTCTATGATGAAGCGAACGCGCTGATTGGCGTTGTGGAAGATTTGCTTGTCAATCAAGAAGGCGAGACCGTCGGATTTCGCCTGGAACAAAAAGGCTTGTTCCTCCGCGATTGTTTTCTTCCGATTTCTCATTTATTGCAGATTAAATCTGAATGCCTTGTCATTAATCAGTCAAACCATCAAGCTTTTTTGCCGATTCATACTTGCATTGAAGTCAATGGCTTGCTGAATAAACGTCTGCTGTCTGATGATGAACGGCTGATTGGCATCGTTAAAGATGTTTATTTATCGCCGGATTTGGGCAGGATAGAACTAATTGAAATTTCGGAAGGGTGGTTTGCTGATTTGCAAGAAGGGCGAAAACGCCTCGCTTGGAATGAGGTAAACTGCGAAAAAGATGCGCTCAGAACGAAATTTATCGGAGGAGGAGCAAGCGATGAAATGCCCAAATTGTGCGAGCAAAAACCTTGGGAAAATCGCCTCTAACCATTACTATTGCTGGAACTGTTTTATCGAATTGACCGTGACAGAAAATCGGTTTGAAATGAATCAAGTTGAAGAAGACGGCAGTTTGACTTCACTTGATGATTTATTCGATGAAAATGACCGGATGATTCATTATTAAAAATCCCGCCGTAAATTGGCGGGGTTTTTGCTGGCAAAAATATTTTAAAATGTTTTGTCGCAAACTAACGGTTACGGAGGTTGCGACATGAAGGAAGATAAACGTGTGGCGTGGATCATCCGCTTAGTTCTCGTTTTGCTCATATTTTTGTGCGGATATATTTTTTTAAAGCTTCAGCCCATTTGGAAGCTGGTTGTTGATGTTCTTGCATTTTTAGCCGTGCCGATTGTTATTTCTGCATTTATTACTTATTTAATTCATCCATTGATTAAAAAGCTGCAAGAACATGACGTCCCCCGATGGCTGGCGGTGATGCTGATCTATATTTTGTTTTTTGGAGGCGTCGGCATCATTGCAGCCAACAGCATCCCGCGATTTTTAATCCAGCTTCACGATTTGGCTGAACATGCGCCAGTCATGTTTCGCGAATATGAAGAATTGGGGAAAAAATTAACGCAAGAAGTCTATTCGCTGCCTGAAATGTTTCATGATCGCATTGAGGCGATCATTCATGAAGTTGAAGTCTATGTCGATCAACTCATCAAAAAAGCGATCGATCTGGTGAAATCTTTAATTCAATCTTTTTTTGTTCTCATGATCATCCCTTTTCTCGTATTTTATTTTTTAAAAGATATCGAAAAAATCAAAACGGCATGCTGGTATATGACGCCGAAAAAATGGCGGAAACACGGTCAGCAGCTCATTCGCGAAATCGATCGATCACTCGGCCGGTATATCCGCGGGCAGCTGATTGTCATCGGCATTTTGTGCGTGCTTGCCACTGGTGCATTTTGGCTTCTTGATCTGCCTTATCCCATGCTGCTTGGAACGATTGTCGGCATTACTGAAATTATTCCGTATTTTGGTCCGATCATCGGAGCGGCTCCAGCGATATTTGTAGCTATGGCGATTTCGCCTTCGATGGTATGGTGGGTCCTCGGCGCGATTCTGATTTTGCAGCTCATTGAAGGCAGTGTGCTGTCTCCCCTTGTTGTTGGCAAAAGTTTAAAAATGCATCCGGTTGCGATTATTCTGGCTTTGCTCGTTGGCGGAGAAATCGCAGGCGTCGTTGGCATGCTGTTAGCTGTTCCCTTGTTTGCAATCGTGCGCATTGGAATCACTTATTTTCATGAATATTTAGTGAAAGATTGACATTGTCCGTTCCTCTTTTTATAATGACGATGTAAACGCTATAAGAGGTCAATACGATGACGGAACGAGTAGGGGGCAAACCTTTTAAAGAGAGAGGTTTCCATAGGCTGAAAGAAACCTTAAAGAAGTGCTCCTGAACGCTACTCCTGAGTGCAGCTGAAAACCTGCCGTGAAAGCGACGTTATCGCTTATGAAAGTGATGGCATTTGCCATAACAAGGGTGGTACCGCGTGAGATCTCTCTCGTCCCTCGATCAGTGGGGCGAGTTTTTTTTTTTGGATAAATGAAGTGAAAATCATTGTTTATTTTATTAGGGGAGGCTGAATGATGAAAAAATTATCATCAAGTCAAGTTAGACAGATGTTTCTCGATTTTTTTAAAGAAAAAAATCATGCTGTGGAGCCGAGCGCATCGTTAATTCCCGTTGATGACCCGTCTCTGCTTTGGATCAACAGCGGGGTGGCGACTTTAAAAAAATATTTTGATGGCCGGATGACGCCAGAAAATCCAAGAATTGCGAATGTGCAGAAGTCGATACGCACCAATGACATTGAAAATGTCGGCAAAACCGCTCGGCATCACACGTTTTTTGAAATGCTCGGAAACTTTTCCATCGGTGATTATTTCAAGCGGGAAGCAATTTTATGGGCATGGGAGTTTTTAACTGGCGAACGATGGCTCGGTTTTGAACCCGATAAACTGTCAGTGACGATCCATCCGGAGGATGATGAAGCCTTTCAGATTTGGAAAGAAGAAATCGGATTGCCGGAAGAACGGATCATTCGTCTGGAAGACAACTTTTGGGATATCGGAGAAGGTCCAAGCGGCCCAAACACAGAAATTTTTTACGATCGCGGCCCTGAATTTGGCGATGACCCGAATGATCCGGAATTGTATCCCGGAGGGGAAAATGAACGGTATTTAGAAATTTGGAATCTCGTTTTCTCGCAATTTAATCATAATCCAGATGGAACGTATACGCCGCTTCCGAAGAAAAACATTGATACAGGAATGGGCTTGGAGAGAGTGGTTTCCGTCATTCAAAATGCGCCGACCAATTTTGACACCGATTTATTCCTTCCGATCATTCGAGAAACAGAGAACATTTCTGGAGAAAAATATGGAAGCGACAAGAAAAAAGATGAAGCTTTTAAAGTGATTGCCGATCATATCCGGACTGTGGCTTTTGCGATCGGCGACGGCGCTCTGCCTTCAAATGAGGGGCGAGGATACGTTTTAAGAAGACTGCTTCGCCGCGCAGTCCGCTATGCAAAAATGCTGAATATTGATTCGCCGTTTATGTTCAAGCTCGTTCCAGTCGTTGGCGAAATCATGCAAGACTACTATCCGGAAGTGAAAGATAAAAGCGATTTTATTCAAAAGGTCGTCAAAACGGAGGAAGAGCGCTTTCATGAAACTTTGCATGAAGGACTGCAAATTTTATCGCAAATTATTGATAAATTGAGAGCGGATAATGAGACGGTCATTTCTGGCCAAGATGTGTTTCGCTTGTATGATACGTATGGGTTTCCAAAGGAATTGACAAAGGAATTTGCCGAAGATGCGGGGCTGGCTATAGATGAAGAAGGCTTTGAGAAGGAAATGGAACGGCAGCGGGAACGTGCGCGGACAGCGAGAAAAGATGTTGATTCCATGCAAGTGCAAACCAATTTGTTGAATGAGATCACCGTTGAAAGCCGTTTCGTCGGCTATGACACGCTATCCGCATCATCGAGCATAAAAGCGATTGTAGATGGTTCAGAACTCGTATCGGAAGCCAAAGCGGGTCAAGAAGTTCAGATGATTTTTAGCGAAACGCCATTTTATGCTGAAAGCGGCGGACAAATTGCAGATACCGGAGTGATTAAAAACGAACATGCGGCCGCATTTGTTAAAGATGTGCAAAAAGCGCCGAATGGCCAGCATTTGCATACTGTTGTCATTCGGGAAGGCTCTTTTTCGGTGGAGGATGAGATCATTGCTGAAGTCGATGCAACGAATCGCTCGCAAATCGTGAAAAATCATACAGCGACTCATTTGCTTCACCAAGCGTTAAAAGATAAACTGGGCGATCACGTCAATCAAGCAGGCTCTCTTGTTGAAGCGGAGAGACTTCGATTTGACTTTTCGCATTTTGGACAAGTGGATGCTGACACACTGCAGGCGATTGAAAATCTGGTCAATGAAAAAATTTGGGCGCACATCCCTGTCGAGATTTCGTATAAACCGCTTGAAGAAGCAAAAGCGATGGGCGCAATGGCCTTGTTTGGGGAAAAATACGGCGACATTGTCCGCGTCGTTCAAGTTTCAGATTACAGCATTGAACTGTGCGGCGGGTGCCACGTGAAAAATACCGCGGAAATCGGTTTGTTTAAAATCGTATCAGAAACTGGTATTGGCGCCGGTACGAGAAGGATTGAAGCGGTAACGGGAAGAAAAGCGTATGAAGCAATGAATGAAAAACTCATGGTCCTTGAAAAAGCCGCTTCTTTATTGAATGCGCGAAACGAAAATGTTCCGAAAAAAATAGAAGCATTGCAGAAAGATTATCGCGCATTGCAGAAGGAGAACGAATCGCTGCTGCAGAAATTAAGCCATATTGAAGCAAAAAATGCCGCCGCTGACAAAAAGAATGTAAATGGCATTGACATTTTGGCAAAAAAAGTGAATGCACAAAATATGAACGCGCTGCGAACGATGGTTGATGAAATCAAACAATCGATGAAATCTGGCATAATTGTGCTCGCTTCTGTTAATGATGGGAAAGTACAGCTTGCTGCTGGAGTAAGCGATGATTTAATCGAAAAAGGGTATCATGCGGGCAAATTGATAAAAGAGATTGCGAGCGAGGTTGGAGGAAGCGGCGGCGGCCGCGCGCATATGGCGCAAGCCGGAGGAAAAAAACCCGAAAATCTTAAGAAAGCGCTGGAAAAAGTAGAAGAATGGGTGAAATCAATTTCTTAATCGCTGTACGTGTAGTACAATGGTCGTAACATGTTAAGATTTGGAACAGCGGGAAATGACTTCCAAGATTTTCCCGCTGTCCTTTAGCATAAGTGAAAAATTGAAAGCGTGCGCAATAAACAGACAAGCTGAACTGCGGCCGATGGATTTACATTCCTTTTAGGGGAGGTATTTGACATGAGCTCATTAGACAAAACCATGCAATTCAACTTTCCGGACGACGACTCGATTGAGAAAGACGTCAATGAAGTGCTGCTGCATGTCTATGATGCATTGCAGGACAAGGGGTATAATCCCATTAACCAGATCGTCGGATATTTGCTGTCCGGTGATCCAGCCTACATTCCCAGACATAAAGATGCCCGAAGCCTGATTCGAAAGTTGGAGCGGGATGAACTGATTGAAGAATTGGTCAAGTTTTATTTGCAGCATCATTCCTTAAACGACGCTGAGGGGTAAAATGAGAATTATGGGATTAGATTTGGGGGCGAAAACGATTGGCATCGCCATCAGTGATGAACTAGGCTGGACGGCGCAAGGTGTTGAGACGCTGCAGCGCGAATCGATTGAAAAAGATTTGGAACGGCTTGCACAATTAATCAGCGAATATGGCGTTTCTGAAATTGTTCTCGGCTACCCTAAAAATATGAACGGCACCGTTGGCGAGAGAGGGCAAGCATCGGAACAATTTGCCAAACTGCTGACCGCACGCTTTCAGCTGCCTGTGCATTTATGGGATGAACGGCTGACGACAATTGCTGCTGAAAAGACACTTCTTGATGCGGACGTCAGTCGAAAGAAAAGAAAAAAAGTGATCGACAAGCTCGCGGCTGTGCTTATTTTGCAAAGTTTTCTTGACAGCCGGGCATAAAGGGTTTAAGTTGTGAATATTGATCGGAAAATCATGGGAAGATGAAAGAGGAAACAACCTTTTGAAGGGATGAAAAAATATGGCGCTAGACGTTAATGATCGAATCGTCATACCGGTCGATGGCGAAGAACATTTATTTGAAGTGCGGTACATTTTTGAACCCGATCATTCTGAACATGCTTATGTCGTTGTTGTCCCCGTCGGGGAAACCGAAGAAGACGGAAGCGATGAAGAAGAAGCATTTGCGTTCCGATTTATCGAACATGGCGACGGAGAAGATGATCTCGAACTTTTTGCACTTGAAACGGATGAAGAGTGGGATATGATCGAAGAAATGCTGGACGCCGTTCAACAAATGGAAGAATAAAAGCGGATGCCGCCCCTTCCAGCGATCGAAGACTGGGTTTGATTGCTTAAACGTGCATTCAGGAAAGTTTGTTTAAGCAGCTGTCGATTTTTGTTCGCTCGATCGGTATAATGGATGAAAGAAGGGGGGAGGCGCGTTGTCCCAGCCAGGCAATAAACCGTTTGAACCGTTGAATGAAAGCCAAACCGTTCGTCGCATTGTCGGCATTATTTTGCTGATTTGCATCATTTTATTTGCCGGGCTCATTGGTGGCGCTGCACTTTACATCAACAGCGCGTTAAAGCCGGTTGATGCAAAAACAAATGAATCCATCAGGATTTCAATACCAATTGGCTCATCCGTATCTGAAATTGCAAAGCTGCTGGAAGAAAACGGTGCAATTAAAAGTGCACTGATTTTTCGTTATTATGTAAAATATAAAAATGAAACCGGCTTTCAAGCTGGAGATTACGAGCTGACAACAGCAATGGATGTTCCGGAAATCATTGAGGAATTAAAAGAGGGAACGGTTTATAAAGAAGCGAAGATGAAATTTACCATTCCTGAAGGATGCAATCTTGCGGCAATATCAGAAATCATTGCAAAGGAAACCGATTACAGCCAGGAAGAAATTATCAACAAGCTTCAAGATCAAAAGCTTATCGAAAAGCTTGCATCCGCGTATCCCATGCTGAACCTAAAGGATATTCGCCAGGAAGGAATCAAGTATTCGCTTGAAGGCTATTTGTTTCCTGCAACATATGCATTTGAAGAAGAAAATCCGCCATTGGAAACGATCATCACAGCAATGGTTGAAAAAATGCAGGCTGTGATTGAAAAATATGAAAAAGAGATTGAACAAAGCGATTTTTCTGTACATGAAATTTTAACACTTGCATCGTTAATTGAAACAGAGACGCAAAAATCAGCAGATCGCTTTAAAGTTTCAGGCGTTTTTCACAATCGCTTGGAGAAGAACATGCGGCTTGATTCGGATCCAACGGTGAAGTACGCATTGGATAAAAAGGAAATTCAAGTCACTTATCAAGATCTGAATGTGTCATCGCCATACAATACGTATCGAATGAAAGGCATGCCGATTGGACCAATCGCCAGTCCGAGGGAAGAGTCGATAAAAGCGGCGCTTCAGCCGGCCAAAGTCGATGAATTTTATTTTTTTGCCCGCCCGAATGGTCAAGTGATCTATACAAAAACGTTGAATGAACATGAAAAAGTGGTTGCCGCTTATCGGCATGAATGGAAGGAATACATTGAAAAAGAAAAAGCGAAGCAATAAGAATAATCTGCACTAAAGGAGTTTTCGATTGAATCGTCAACTGAACGAATATCTTTCAATGCTGCAGCCCATTCGAGATCCTTTGCTGCTGAAAATGAAAAAGCATGCGGCTGAACATCGCATTCCGATTATGGAAGACGCGAGCATGGAAATCCTTCTCAGCCTTATCAAATTGAAAAAACCGAAAAAGATTTTTGAAATTGGCGCAGCAATCGGATATTCCGCCATACGAATGGCAAAAGCATATGACGGCTGCACGGTCATATCATGTGAAATTGATAAGGGCCGACTTTCTGAGGCGCAGCTTTTTTTGAAAGAAAGCGGTTTGTCTGATCGCATCGTGCTGATACACGGGGATGCGCTGGAACTTGGAGGACAAATAAAAAAAGATGCGCCGTTTGATTTCATTTTTATCGACGCAGCAAAAGGGCAATATGAAAAATACTTTAAGTTGTTTGCCCCGATGCTCGCTGAACATGGAGTCGTTGTGTCGGATAATGTGTTTTTTCGAGGCATGGTGCCTGGCATCGAGCCGCTGGAAAAAAAGTTTCGCACTGCCGTTAAAAGGCTTCGGGATTATAATGCGTATTTGGCCAGCCATGAGGGCTTTGAGACAACCTTTTACCCTGTCGGCGATGGATTGGCGGTAAGCATTAAGGTGAACTGAATTGGACTATACAGTTTTCAAAAGGGATGGTAGAATAGGTTGAAAAAAAGGATCCTGGCATCAATCCTTTGATTGCGCAGCATTGTGCTGCAACAACAGTATTAGTTTATCAAGTTGATGCATAGGATGAACCTAACAAGAGAAACTTGCCGTGCGGCAAGTTTTATGCCGTAGCGAGAAAACGTTGTTCATCGCTGCAATGTTTTTCAAACAGATATTATAAGATAGAAAAGTGAGGGAGTGTCCATCATGGCAAAAGAAAAAGAATATTATATGACTCAAGAGGGGAAAGAAAAATTAGAAAAAGAATTGGAGTATTTAAAAACTGAAAAAAGAAAAGAAGTTGTTGAAAGAATAAAAGTTGCCAGAAGTTTCGGAGATCTCTCTGAAAATTCGGAGTATGATGCTGCAAAAGATGAACAGGCTTTTGTGGAGTCAAGAATCGCTCAGCTTGAAAAAATGATTCGCAATGCGGTTATCATTGAAGATTCAGATGAAAATCCGAACGTTGTAACAATTGGAAAAAAAGTTAAATTCATTGAACTGCCTGATGGCGATGAAGAAACCTACATGATCGTTGGAAGTGCAGAATCGGATCCATTGGAAGGGAAAATATCAAACGATTCCCCGATGGCAAAAAGCCTTATTGGAAAAAAGATTGGCGATGAAGTTGTCGTGCAAACGCCTGGCGGCGAGTTGAACGTTAAAATTATAGAAGTCTCGTAGCGAAAGCCATGGCATGAAAGGCAAAGTAGATAGCCAAGGATTCGAAAATCGTCAGGAAAAGCATCCTTGACAAGAGGCATCATTTGGGGCGGGCTTGCGTGATTTTGCCCGTTTTTCTTGAAAGCCTCCGCAAGGCAGCGAAGCGGATTGGAACGAACCGCCCGCCTGTACAAATGAAGAAGCTTTTCTGGCGATTTTCGCTTTTTTATTATCATTCACTGTAGACCAACCCTGAAATTCCACACTTTTTACACTGTCGAGAACTGCATTATGATGATAAAATAAAGATTAAATGCAGAAAGTAGAAAGGGTGGCTCGCTTTGCAGACCAGATATGAAGAAAGGCGAAAAAAACGGAGACAAAATCTCATTTTAAACAGCCTTATCGCCATTGTCTTTATTTTTATCGTCATCGTTGGCGCTCAGTTGGTGTCGAACCCTTCTACGCAAACGAAAACGAGCGGA
>CALKAO010000046.1 GCA_937983115.1 uncultured Caryophanales bacterium | reverse complement strand
CATCGTTGGCGCTCAGTTGGTGTCGAACCCTTCTACGCAAACGAAAACGAGCGGAAATCCTGATAATCATGAACCATTAGCAAAAGAAAAGGATCATGAAAATGAAGAAACGGCTTATGAGGAAGATGATGGAGAAGCAAACGATGAAAATACGGATGAAAGCGAAGAGGATCAGGCAAGAGAAGAAAACGGCTATCGCTTTGTCGGTGGCGGTCCTGACGGGCCATGGGAGCCGATTGGAACAAAACAGACAGGGGAACATGTGCTGCAGTTTAAGCGCGGAACGTTAGATTGGGAAGAGATGGAATTGGCTTTAGCTTACGCAGCAGGCATCGATCATGACAAGATGACCGTCATTTGGCTAGGCAATGGAGGCGCCCCGAATCGTGCAAAAGGGCAAGTGAAAAGCAATGATCAACCGAATGTTGTCTATCATGTCTTGCTGGAATGGATCGATGGACAAGGCTGGAAGCCAATCGAAGTTGAAATTGAACAATAGCAGCTTGCGGAACAGCTGTGCGTAAAAGGATGATTTGTGTGACGATTGGATTAATCGGAGCAATGGATGAAGAAATCAACTTGCTGAAAGAGAGCATGGCGAATCCAAAAACAGTGGAGATTGCCTCATTTCAGTTTATATCTGGGGCTATTCATGACCGCAGCGTGGTGCTGTTGAAATCTGGCATTGGAAAAGTCAATGCAGCGATCGGAACGACCTTATTGAATCAACTTTATTCGCCGGCATGCATTATCAATACGGGAAGCGCTGGCGGACTTCATCCTGAACTGAATATTGGGGATGTTGTCATTTCAAGCGCTGTCACGTATCATGATGTTGATGTCACTGCATTTGGCTATGATTATGGACAAGTGCCCCAAATGCCGGCCTATTATGAACCCGATGAACGCCTCGTTGCGATTGCGGAATCGAGTGCAAAAGAAATGGGGAACCGTGTCGTCAAAGGGCTGATTGCATCAGGCGATTCATTTATGAATGATTCGGAGCGCATTGCAGAAATTCAAAAAAGATTTGCAAATCTTTATGCGGTTGAGATGGAAGCCGGCGCAATTGCTCAAGTCTGTTTCCGTTTTCAAATCCCGTTTGTCGTGATTCGCTCGCTTTCTGATGTTGCTGGAAAAGATGCCGAAATTTCATTCGAAGATTACCTGCCTGTCGCTTCGGCAAATTCAGCACAGCACATATTACGGATGATCGAGGAGTTGTAACTCATGGCAAAAAAAATGAATGTCGAAAGTTTTAATTTGGATCATACAAAAGTCGCTGCTCCATATATCCGTTTGGCCAGTGTAATCAATGGCGACAAAGGCGATGTCATTTACAAATATGACATCCGTTTTAAACAGCCAAACAAAGAGCATATGGAAATGCCTGCGCTTCATTCACTCGAGCATTTAATGGCAGAAAACATTCGAAATCATCTTGATAACGTAATTGATCTCAGTCCAATGGGCTGTCAAACGGGTTTTTATTTATCGCTATTAAACAATGATTCATTCGAGGAAGTAAGCGCAGCTTTGGAAAAAACGCTGCAAGACGTTCTTGAGGCGGATGAAGTGCCTGCGTGCAATGAAGTGCAATGTGGCTGGGCAGCAAGCCACAGTTTGGATGGAGCAAAACAAATCGCGAAAGAAATGCTTGCAGGAAAAAAGGAATGGCACATCGTTTTTCAAGCGGACGCCGAACGATTAGCTAAATAAAAGGGAGTCGGTTTGATCCGAACTCCCTCTTTTGATTCGCAGTCCTTATTTTTTAACAACGTTGGCAGCTTGTGGGCCGCGGTTGCCTTCAACAATTTCAAATTCGACTTCTTGGCCTTCTTCAAGCGTTTTAAACCCTTCCGCTTGAATCGCTGAATAGTGTACGAAAACGTCGTCCCCGCCTTCAACTTCAATAAATCCAAAGCCTTTTTCCGCATTAAACCATTTTACTTTACCAATTTGCATGATTCAATTTCCTCCTAAAAAGATTGCACGTTTTCGGTGCGTTTTTACCAAATCATCACCATCTTTTTTGAAAAAATTGAGGATAAAAAAATCTCATAAATAAGGATTGTAACCATCGCTACCCCTTATTTATGAGACTGCGCTGAATGTAAATCCTTAAAATTTTCAAAAAGTGATGCTAATGATTTAACACAACTATACTACAATGTTTATTGAAAGTCAAACGCCTTGAAAATCATTTGATATAAAGTTTAAAACTTCATATATTCTGCATAATTTGAAGTTATACTTGTAGGTGTGCAACAATTGGACTGAGGTGAGAACATGAAAGAAATACTTTGTGAATGCGGCCACAAAAATCCTTATGGCACGATTCTTTGCGAATCATGCGGCAAACCGTTTGGCGAAGAAGAGCAATCGGATGAAATATTAAACATGCGTTATGAAGGCTCTGCCCGGCGTTCACAAACTTATAAACGCACACTTGTTGATAAAGTTTGGAATTTTTTTTCGTCGGTTAAGGTCGGCGTTTGGATCATTGTGATTTTGGTGGTTGCATCCGCAATTGGAACGCTGTTTCCGCAAGAAATGTACATTCCGCCTGGTGAAACAGCGTCTTCCTACTATAAAGAACAGTATGGATCCATTGGCGAGCTCTATTATAAGCTGGGCTTTCACAATTTATACAGTTCATGGTGGTACATCATCTTGCTGGCTGCGCTTGCGACTTCGATCATCATTGCAAGCATTGATCGTTTTTTTCCGCTGTATCGGTCATTAAAAAATCAGCGTGTGATACGCCATGACAGTTTTTTAAAAAGACAACGGATTTTTGGCGTTACGAAAACGGCGAAAAGTGATAAAGTGCTAACGAAGGCAAAAGAGGAACTGGAAAAAAAGCGCTATCATGTGAAAGAAGAAAACGGCAATCTTTTTGCTGAAAAAAATCGTTTTTCCAGATGGGGAGCTTATGTCAATCATGTCGGTTTGATTATTTTTCTCATTGGAGCGATGCTGCGCTATTTTCCGGGGATGTATGTCGATGAGTTTATTCAGCTGCGTGATGGCGAGACGAAAGCCGTTCCCGGTACAAATGGCGAATATTACATCACCAACAATGAATTTATCGTTGAATTGTACGACGAAGAAGATGATAAATATCAAAGTGCGATTCAGCGGACGAAAGATGGAGTGGTTGTAAAAAACTATCAAACGAACGCAACGCTTTACAAGCGGGTGGGAGAAGCGATTCCCGGCCAGGAGCCGAAATTAAAAAAAGTGCAGGATTATCCCATTCGAGTCAATCAGCCGCTGAAGTTTGACGGTTTTTCATTGTACCAAACCTCGTATAAACTGAATGAGTTTGTTTCGATGAGCTTTGATTTAGAAAGAAAAAGCGACAATAAAAAGCTCGGAAGCTTTACGATCGATTTGTTGAATCCGAAAGAACGGTATGATTTAGGCGACGGCTATGCCGTTGAAATTTTGGACTATTTCCCTGATTTTTTCTTTAATGAAAAAGGCGAACCCGCCACCCGTTCGAAATCCCCGAATAATCCAGCGTTTATTTTTAAAATGTTTTCACCAGAAACGCCTGAAGGCGAGACAAGTTTTGTCGCCATTCGGCAAACGCTTGAACCGCTTGGCGAGACGCAGCATCGGGTGAGTTTCAGCGGCGTTGAAACAACGAATACGACCGTGTTGACGGTTCGAAAAGATTACACGCTGTGGATTTTGGCGATTGGCGGAGCCATCTTTATGATTGGCGTTGTGCAAGGGATGTATTGGCACCATCGCCGCATTTGGATAAGCAGCAAAGAAAATGAAGTTTGGTTTGCAGCTCATACGAATAAAGGCTGGTTTGGCATGAAAAATGAAGTGGATGACATTGCTGAAAAAGTTGGGCTGAACAAGCCGATCGATCGCGTGCAAAATGAAAATATGCAAGAGTAGAAAGGAGACTGCAGATGGAACAGTTAAGTTCAAATTTGCTGTTGATAGCATTTATTTTGTATTTGGTTTCAACATTTGTTTTTGCCGGTTCAATTTCTCGGAAAAAATATAGCACGGACAAGCAATTGGATAGGAATAAAAAATGGGGAAAGCTTGGGATTGCCGTTTCGATCATTGGATTTTTGTTTCATTTGGGCTATTTTATTACTCGGTGGATTGCGAGCGGACATATACCAAACAGCAATTTATTTGAATATATGACGCTTTTCAGCATGGCGATCGTTCTTGCATTCATCGTCATTCATTTTATGTATCAATTAAATGTTCTTGGCGTCATTGCCATGCCGGTTGCTTTGCTTTTAATCGCTTATGCGAGCGTCTTTCCGCGCGACATTCAGCCGCTCATTCCGGCGCTGCAATCGAATTGGCTCATCCTTCATGTTTCGACGGTGGCGTTGGCCCAAGGTGTGCTGGCGATCAGCTTTGTTGCAGGATTGCTGTATTTATTGCGCAGCGTCAATCAATCTGAAAAAAGCAAGCAAACGTTTTGGCTGGAAGTTGTGTTGTATTCGGTTCTTTCTGTCATCGCTTTTATTCTTTTAACCTTTGGTTTTCGCATTGCGGGATATGAAACGGTCTTTCATTACATCGATCGCGATGGTTTTGAAGCTGAATATGTTTATGAATTGCCGGCGCTTATTGGACCAAATGAAGGCGAAATCGTGAGCGGCAAAGCATTTGGACCGTTAATCAGCGTGCCAGCGATAATTGATGCAGGGCAGCTAAACACCGTCATTTGGTCATTGCTGGCCGGTTTAGCGCTGTATTTGCTTTTGCGTCTTTTATTGAGAAAGCGGATTGCTGCTGCCATTCAGCCGGCGTTTAAAAACATCAATTTGGATTTAGTCGATGAAATCAGTTTTCGTGCAATTGCCATTGGATTTCCGCTCTTTTCGCTTGGAGGTCTGGTATTTGCGATGATATGGGCGCAAATTGCCTGGACGAGATTTTGGGGATGGGACCCGAAAGAAGTATGGGCTTTGATCACGTTTTTATTTTATGCTGCGTATTTGCATTTGCGCCTGTCCAAAGGCTGGCATGGGACAAAATCAGCATGGCTAGCTGTTATTGGCTTTGTTATCATTATTTTTAATCTTGTCGTTGTCAATCTGATTTTAGTCGGTTTGCATTCGTACGCATAATAAGGTGTTGAATGTGATGAAAAAATCGCGGCTCCTAATCGTCGACGATGAATGGAATATGCGAAATTTAATTAAAATCTATTTAAGGGATGAGAACATCGCCGCTTTTGAAGCCAGCAATGGACGGGAAGCGCTGGCGCTGCTCAGCCGGCAGACATTTGATCTTGTCATTTTAGATATTATGATGCCTGATCTTGACGGCTGGGACGTTTGCAAAATGATCCGAAAAAATTCAAGCATTCCAATTTTAATGCTGACGGCAAGAACGGATGTGCAAGATATTGTTCGCGGGCTCAATGAAGGGGCGGATGATTACGTGACCAAGCCGTTTGCTCCGGAAGAGCTGATTGCCCGCGTCCGCGCTTTGCTGCGAAGAACGTCATTAAACGCAGAAACAAAGGCCCAATTATTAGCGTTTAAAGATTTAACTTTTGATGTGGATGCGAAAACGGTTTTTGCCAACGGCGAACCAGCCGGTTTAACGCCGAAAGAATTTGAATTATTCCATTTGCTTGCATCCCAGCCGAATCGCGTGTTTACCAGGGAAATTTTGCTTGAGCGAATTTGGGGTCCTGAGCATATTCGCGACGATCGGACAGTCGACACGCATGTTAAAAATATCCGCGAAAAAATGCGCAAAAAAAATCTCTCTTATGATCCGATTCGAACCGTTTGGGGGGTCGGCTATCAATTTGAAAAAAAAGAGAAGGGAGATCCAAATTGAACCGGATTGTCTTAAAGTGGGGGGGAAGCATTCTCCTCCTTTTTCTTATTGTATTGATTCCATTTGGCTATCTGTTTCACGTCATTTATTCCAATTTATACTATCGCGATGTTGAAAAGGAAATCGATGAGCTTTCAGTTCGCTATGCGAATGCCATGACAACGGTGGAAGATGATGAAATATTGCGCATGTTCATTACGCTTGCTGCTTTTACGAACAATGAAGTGTACATCGTTGATCGCAATGGATCCATCGTTGCTGATTCAGGAATTCCTGGCATTGTAACAGGAGAAAACATTCAAGAGAAAGAACGTTTGCAGCTGGAAAATGGAAAGCCGATTTATAAAGAATTTCAATATTTGCCTTCAACCGAACGCTATCTCGTTTCAGGAAAGCCGATTTTTAATGGATCTTCCTTTCAAGGGGGGATTTTTGTGCTGTCGTCTTTGGATGCGATCGACCATTCCATTTCGCAAGTGAGACGTTTGACAGTCGGTGCAGGCATTGCTGCATTTTTTATCGGTTCAGGGTTTATTTTCATGTTGTCGCGAAAAATTTCGGCTCCGTTAATTGAGATGGAAAAAGCAACCCGCAAAATTTCTAAAGGCGATTTGAAAATCAGAGTCAATGAACATTCAAACGATGAAATCGGCCAGCTCGCGAATGCGATTAACGATTTGGCTGTTGAACTCGATCGCTATCAAAGCAATCGCCAGGAATTTTTTGCGGCCATTTCCCATGAATTGAGGACGCCTATCACGCATTTGGAAGGCTATGCCAATGTACTGAAACATAAGCTGTATGCTTCGGAAGAAGAAAAACAGCAATATTTATCGATCATTTCAGATGAAACGAAGCGGTTGATTCATCTCATTAACGATTTGTTTGATTTAGCGAAAGCGGAAGAAGATCAACTTGCCATGAAAAATGAAAAAGTGAACATTGTGCAAGTGATTCGGTCCGTCATTGAAAAAGTTCATTTACAAGCGAGCGCTAAAGGATTGGCCATAGAGAACAGGCTTCCCGCTCAAGAGATTGTTATCGCTGGCGATGAAAAGCGGCTGGAACAAATTTTTATCAATTTATTTGAAAATGCAATCCAGTATTCAGAAGAAGGAAAAATTATGGTCTGCGTTCGCACATTGACTGAAGATCATGTTGAAATTCAACTTTCAGACAGCGGCATTGGGATACCAGAAGAAGATCTGCCGTATATCTTTGAACGGTTTCATCGGGTGGAGAAATCTCGTTCGCGCGAATATGGCGGGACCGGCTTAGGTTTATCCATCGTAAAAAAGCTTGTCAATTTGCAAAAGGGCACAATTGAGGCATATAGCCGATTAGGCGAAGGCACGACGTTCGTCATTCGGTTTCCATTATTGCAGGAACAATCATAAGCTGTACAGACACACACAAGCCCAGCTTTACATAAGTATAGTAATGAATTCAGCTTATGGGAGGTGGGCTTTTGGGAATTTTAGCAGTTTTGACATTCTTTATTAAACAGCTGCTGATGTTCGTATCTTTTGTTAAAAATAATGCTTTTCCGCACCCATTATCGAGTGATGAAGAGAAAAAAATGCTTGCCCTCATGGAGAAAGGAGATAAAGAGGCAAGAAACCGTTTAATCGAACATAACTTGCGCCTTGTCGCTCACATCGTAAAAAAATTTGAAAATACGGGCGAGGACAATGAAGATTTAATTTCAATCGGCACGATCGGCCTCATTAAAGCGATTGAAAGCTATTCGCCTGAAAAAGGCACAAAGCTGGCCACTTATGCGGCAAGATGCATTGAAAATGAAATTTTAATGTACTTACGTTCCCTTAAAAAAACAAAAAAAGACGTTTCTTTGCAAGATCCGATTGGGCAAGATCGGGAAGGAAATGAAATCTCATTAATGGACGTTTTAAAAGCCGAAAATGATGATATCATCGAAAAAATACAGTTGAATATGGAAAAGAAAAAAATCTATAAATACATCCATATTTTGGATGCAAGGGAAAGAGAAGTCATTATCGGACGATTCGGGCTTGAAGAAAATGAAGAGTTGACACAGAGAGAAATCGCTAAAAATTTAGGGATTTCAAGGAGCTACGTCTCAAGAATTGAAAAGCGCGCCCTGATGAAATTGTTTCATGAGTTTTATAAACATCAAAACGATTCATAAAACAAGAAAAGCTAGCATCGCTTGTGCTAGCTTTATCATTGCTCTATTTATGCTATGCGACAGGGAAGTCGATTTTTTCAATAAGGTCGCGTCTTGATAGTTCTTCTCTTATAATTGCAATAAATTCTTCATTTAACTGTAATTCGATGGATTTGAGATATGATTCAATTAACAGGTTGTCCGAAAGCAAGGCCAACGAATTTGACACGCTATCTCCTCCTCGCAAAGTGTAGCAGTTAATTTAAGTTAAAATATACCATGATTATGAAGTAAGAACAATCGTTCTCTTATCCACAACAACTTGTCGATAAGTTGTGGGCAAAATCTGTATAAACCGAAAAAAAGCAAGGAAAATGTTGTATAATAGTGTGCATAAAATTATCCACAGAAAAAAATGCTTGAAAATGTCGAACGATTTTTGGTCTTTTTTAAACCGAACAAAAGTTAAATTTCCTAGGAAATATTGATATAATATGTAATTGTTTGAACAACATGCTTCATCTACAAGGAAAATGAGAGACAAAGTCGAAAGGATAGTAAAGAATCGAGAGGATTTGCCTGTTTAGCACTATAGATTAAAGGAATGAAAGAATGCATGCTAAAATATTTTTTGCCTTCTGATTATGCGGCCAGCATTTACGAAATAAAATTGGAGCATTTGCGTAAAAAAGGAATAAAAGGGATTATTACGGATTTAGACAACACGCTCATCGAATGGGATCGCCCAAATGCAACCCCGAAGCTTATCGAGTGGTTTAAAAAAATCAAAGATAATGGATTGCTAGTCACGATCATTTCAAATAATAACCGACAACGAGTCGAATCCTTTGCAAAACCGTTATCGCTTCCATTCATATCCAATGCAAAAAAACCGATGAGCAAATCATTTAAACAGGCGATCGCTGAGATGGGCTTAAAACCGTCAGAAATTGTCGTGATTGGGGATCAGCTCATTACGGATGTCTTTGGCGGAAACCGTCTCGGCCTTCATACGATTTTGGTAAAGCCAGTTGCGAATTCAGATGGTTTTTGGACGAGGATTAATCGAAAAATCGAACGCTATTTGTTGGAAAAGATGAAAAAAAAAGGCATGGTTTATTGGGAGGATAAGCATGGCTGAAGAAAAGAGATGCATGGGCTGCGGGGCTGTGATTCAATCAGAGGATGAAACGAAAATCGGATATGTTCCGAAACAAGCGCTGCAGCGCGAAACGGTGATTTGCCAGCGATGCTTCCGCTTGAAGCATTATAACGAACTCCAGGATGTTCCGCTTGATGATGACGATTTTTTGCAGATTTTGCATGATATCGGACAGCAGGAAGCGTTGGTTGTCAAAATTGTCGACATTTTTGATTTTAATGGGAGCTGGATATCCGGCATTCATCGTTTTGTCGGAAACAATCCAATTTTGCTTGTCGGAAACAAAGTTGATCTTCTGCCGAAATCGGTGAAACACCACAAGCTGATTCAATGGATGAAAGCGACAGCGCGAAATTGGGGATTGAATCCGTTAGACGTTTTTTTAATCAGCGCAGAAAAAGGTCATCGCGTAAAAGAATTGGGGGAAAAAATCGAACGGTACAGAAACGGGAAGGACGTTTACGTTATTGGATGCACAAATGTTGGAAAGTCAACGTTAATCAATCAGCTGATCAAACTTTTTGGAAAAGTTGGCCGCGATGTCATTACGACTTCAAAATTTCCAGGTACGACGCTCGATTTAATTGAAATTCCGTTTGAAGATGATCGGTCGCTTTATGATACGCCGGGCATCATCAACCACGAACAAATGGCCCACTTTGTTGCTGAAGAAGAGTTAAAGATGATAACTCCAAAAAAAGAAATTAAACCGAAAGTGTTTCAATTGAATGAACGGCAATCGCTTTTTTTTGGAGGGCTTTCCCGTTTTGATTATTTAAAAGGCGGTTCGCGCAAGCCGCACGTCTGTTATTTTGCAAATGATCTTTATATACATCGCACGAAATTTGAAAAAGCTGACGCTTTGTATGAGGCGCAGAAAGGCAATCTTTTAGTCCCGCCTTTGCAAGAAAATCGGGATAAGCTGCCGAAATTAATCAAACATGAATTTGCCATCGCGCCAGAAAAAACGGATGTCGTTTTTTCTGGGCTAGGCTGGGTGACGCTGGAAGGGCGTGCACTAGTCGCTGCCTACGCACCGGAAGGCGTCGAAGTTTCAATTCGCAAATCGCTGATTTAAGAAAGAGGTGCAATCATGGGGGTTTATGGCGTCATCGGCTTTCCGATTTCTCATTCCATGTCGCCGGTTATGCACAATGGCGAGTTTCGGGCGCTGAAATTAGCGCATCATTATGCTGCGTTTGAAGTGCATCCGGATCAGCTGGAGAGTGCAATAAAAGGCATGCGGGCATTAAATATAAAAGGAATCAATGTAACCATTCCACATAAAGTTGCTGTGATTCGCTATTTAGATGAAATCGATGAAGAAGCGAAGCTGATTGGGGCCGTTAACACGATAGTCAATGAAAATGGAAAGCTCATTGGCTTCAATACTGACGGACAAGGATACTTGCTTTCGCTTAAGTCTATCATCAACACTTCATTAGCTTTGAAAAAGACATTAATTGTCGGAGCAGGCGGAGCCGCTCGGGCGATTGCGACTGCGCTTGCAAAGGATGGCGTTCAAAAACTGGATATTGCCAATCGCACCGTTAGCAAAGCGCAGGAATTAATTGAACATGTAAATCAATTAACAGATGGAAGAGCGTTAACGATCGACGAGGCGGAAGAGCAATTGTCTGCATATGATATCGTGATCAATACTACATCTGTCGGCATGGCGCCCCATATCGATGAAACTCCGCTGCGAGTTCATCATTTAAAACAAGGAGCCATTGCATCAGATTTAATTTACAATCCGCTTATGACCCGCTTCTTAAAAGAAGCAAAAGCAAAAGGGGCGATTATCGATAATGGCATTGGCATGTTTGTGCATCAAGGGGCGCTGGCTTTTAAAAAGTGGACAGGCGTTGAACCGAATATAGAGCGAATGAAGAAAACAGTATTAAGCAAGCTTGGAGGATAAACGATGCTAACAGGAAAACAGAAGCGATTTTTGCGTGCAAAAGCCCACCATCTCAATCCGATTTTTCAAGTCGGCAAAGGCGGGGTTAATGACAATTTGCTGAAGCAAATCAACGATGCGCTCGAGGCGCGCGAGCTCATTAAAGTAAGTGTATTGAAAAATTGCGAGCGGGATAAACATGCAGTTGCTCGATTTATTGAGGACGGAACAGAAGCCGACATTGTGCAGATAATCGGCAATATCATCGTGTTATACAAAGAATCGGCGGAAAATAAACAAATTGAACTTCCGATGTGAATAATGATGAAAAAAATTGGTTTGTTGGGCGGAACTTTTGATCCTCCGCATTATGGTCATTTAATTATCGCGAATGAAGTGTTGAACCAGTGCCGATTGGATGAAGTTTGGTTTGTCCCTGCTTTTGTTCCTCCTCACAAACAGCAGATGCGTGTCAGCAAACCTGAACACCGCGTCAAAATGGTGAAGCTTGCGATCGCTTCACATCCTTTTTTTCGGCTTTGCACCATTGAAATTGATCGGAAAGGCCCTTCGTACACCGTAGATACACTGAAGAAATTGAAAGCCAAATATTCAAATGTTGAATTTTTCTTTATTATTGGCGCAGATATGGTCCAAGATTTGCTAAATTGGAAAAAAATTGATGAGCTGTTTGAAATGACGACATTCATCGGCGTCAAGCGTCCGGGTTTTCCGCTTGAATCGCCTTTTTTAAACAAGATCATCACGGTTGAAACGCCATTAACCAGCGTATCATCAACGTTTTTGCGGGAACGGTTTAAAAAAAATCAGTCCACCCGCTATTATTTGCCCGATAATGTGCGACACTATATAGAGGAGAATCAGTTGTATGAATAGACAAGAAGCGCTTCAGCTTGTAAAAAAACAGATGCCGGAACATCGTTATCTTCATACGATTGGCGTGGCGGACACAGCAGTCTGTTTAGCCAAAAAATATGGCGCCGATGAGAAAAAAGCTGAAATCGCCGGAATATTTCATGACTATGCCAAATATCGTTCAAAGAAAGAAATGCGGGAAGTTATCCAAAAAGAAAACATGCCTCAAGATTTGCTTATGTTCAGCAGTGAATTATGGCATGGCCCGGTTGGCGCGCATTTCGTGAAGCAGGAAATCGGAATTGCGGATGAAGAAATTTTGAATGCCATTCGCTTCCATACGACGGGAAGAGCTGGAATGACGACGCTTGAAAAAGTGATTTTTCTCGCGGATTATATTGAGCCGAATCGTTCATTCCCAGGTGTTGAAACAGTAAGAAAGCTGGCCGAAAAAGATTTAGATCAAGCCATTTTTATTTCAATAAAAAATACGATTCAATTTTTACTAAATAAAAATGCGCTGATCTATCCGAAAACGATTGAAACTTATAATGATCTGCAAAGAAAGCTTAATCAGGAGGTCAATGAATGGATGGGAAAACATTGATTTATCAAATCGCCAAAGCAGCGGATGACAAGCGGGCAGAAAACATTGTTATCTTGGATATGCGAGGTGTTTCCCTCATTGCGGATTACTTTTTCATCTGCCATGGAAATTCCGAGAAGCAAGTGCAGGCCATTGCAAATGAGTTAAAAGATGTTGCTGCAAAACAGGGCATTGATGTCAAACGAATGGAAGGATTTCAAGAGGCGCGTTGGGTGCTGCTGGATTTTGGCCATGTCGTTGCACATGTCTTTCATAAACAAGATCGCGAATATTATAATTTGGAAAAATTATGGGGCGATGTGCCGCGTGTAAAAATTGAGGAAAGCCATCTGCAATAAATTTTTATTTCAATGAATTCAGTTTCTGCGATTTTTGAGCGGAACGGCTGTGATGAGGCGCGCAGCTGACAGACTTCGACATAAGACGCACGAATCAAAAGCTAAGCCATTCAATTAAAATTGTCAAAAAATAAAGGATTTTGATTTTTGATGGCGAAATAGTCAAACAGCTAAAGGAGGTGTTTAAATTATCGCTTTGCGGACTTTGCCTGAATCGCCTGTGCATTCCATTGCGGGCTGCAGCTGCTGAGAAATGGCCAGCAGCGCCACTCCAAGCACAGTGGCATGGCGTGCGGCTTGTTTTGTAAAAAATCCAAACTTTTCAATGGTTCACATTATTATAAAATTGTTCGAGAATTCCTTTCCGGTCTTCGGCAAATTTGAGATGAGTTTCCATGAATAGCTGTTCAAACATATCTCCTATATTTTCTTCAAGCACTTCGATTCCAACACCTGTGATTCCACCTTTTACCGTTACTTTTTCTTGAAGTGTTTCCAGTGAATAGTGATTTTTTTCAATCAATTTTGATAAGCCGATAAGCATGTTGGCTGTCAGTTCGGTGGCTGTTTCTCTTGGCAGCGAGGTTTGCATAACCGCTCCGTCGATAAAACGCTGCAGCAAATAGCTGAAAAAAGCAGGGCCGCAGCTTACAATGTCCGAAGCGACTCTTGTGTGTTCCTCAGAAATATAGATTGGCTTAGAAAATGATTTCATTATATTTAAAAGCTGGCGTTGATTTCTTTCCGTTATTCGGCTTCCATACGTGATAAGCGTGCAGCCGCTTAATGCCCGGTTAGTAATGCTTGGAATAATTCGCGCGACTTGGCAGTTTGCAGCCTTTTCCAATTCTTCAACTGAAATGGGGCTCGTTATCGATACGATCACTTTTTCATCGCTCAATTCATCGTTTAATTGTTCAAGCAATGGATAAATTTGAAACGGTTTGACACAAATAAACAGAAATTGACATGTTTTGGCGACTTGAATGGGATCCTTTTCAACTCGTATGTTTGGATATTGCTTCTTTAAAGCAAGGGCTTTTTCAAGCGTCCGGTTTGTAATGATCAAGTCTTGAGGCTTGACGGATTGAGCGTCAATCATGGCTTGAATGAGGATGCTTCCCATGTTTCCAGTCCCGATAATTCCGATTTTCACATTAACACCCCTCTGTGGCTCAACTTTTCATTTCATTGTATGAATTCGCTTTATACGATATGAATGGCGCAATGAAAGGGTGAATTTTTTATGTCTTTTTCAACGCGGGAAAAATGGATGGCCGCTGGATGTTTATTCATTATTGGAATTGTTGCTGCAGCATTTTTTTATTTGACTGATGACAAAAGCAGTCCAGAGGAAGAAATTTTGTTTGTGGAAGAAAATCTGCCAACGGAAGAGAAGGATGAAGAACCGCAGCCAAACTTCGTTGTAATCGACGTAAAAGGGGCCGTGAAACAGCCGGGCGTCTACACGATGAATGAAGGAGATCGCGTCATTGACGCGATCAGAAAAGCAGGCGGCATGCTTCCTGAAGCAGATGAAAATCTGCTTAATTTGGCCGGGGTGTTAAAGGATGAAATGGTTATTTATGTTGCAAAAAAAGGGGAGGAAGCCATCGAGCCAATCGTTTATGGCGGAATCGGCGCGGCGAACGGGGAAGATGGAAAAATTCGCATTAATACCGCCAGCGTGGATGAACTGCAAAAACTGCATGGAATCGGACCTTCCAAAGCGGCTGCGATTGTTGCGTATCGCGATGAAAACGGTCCGTTTCAAGCAATTGAAGAGTTGACGCAAGTCCCGGGCATTGGCGAAAAGACGCTTGAAAACATGAGAGAACAAATTGTCGTTGATTAGTGAGTTGACGGCTTAATAAAATTGCGCAATAGTAAAGGAAGATTTGGACATGGGGGATTGATAACGATGGAACGCATTTCATGGCATCAATATTTTATGGCGCAAAGCCATCTTCTCGCTTTGCGAAGCACATGTGAGCGTCTTGCAGTTGGCGCGACGATTATTCGAGATCATCGGATCATTGCCGGCGGCTATAACGGATCTGTCTCTGGCGGTGTTCACTGCATCGATGTCGGCTGCTATGTGATCGACGGCCACTGTGTTAGAACGATTCATGCTGAAATGAATGCGATTTTGCAATGCGCGAAATTCGGCGTTGCTGCAGATGGAGCAGAAATATATGTGACGCACTACCCGTGTTTGCAATGCTGCAAAGCCATTATTCAAAGCGGAATCAAAAAAGTGTATTACGCGAAAGATTATCGCAATCATCCTTATGCTGAAGAGCTATTTCGCCATGCGGATGTTCATGTAGAAAAAA
Source organism: uncultured Caryophanales bacterium (assembly GCA_937983115.1). Classification (GTDB taxonomy): domain Bacteria; phylum Bacillota; class Bacilli; order Bacillales; family UBA6769; genus Pueribacillus. Next base: position 19,037 of record CALKAO010000046.1, on the reverse strand, counting down.
TTGAGTTGGACCGCTCATACTTAGAGGCGAAAAGAACCGAAAAACAGCAATTCATTGCTCGGCTGCTGCAGCGATTGCAAGAAGCTGGAATTGAAGAAAAAGAGTTGAAGGAATTGCAGGATGAAGCGCATGCGCTTTTTAAAAAATAATAAGAGGGGCTGTCCGTTAATATGCGCGGTTTTCTCTGTGCGTTAAGCGGCTTGATTGGCATTTTGCTGATCCATCAGCCATTTTATTCTTTTCTTTTTCTGCTCCTGCTTGGGTTTCTCGTCATGCGGACGAATCAGAAGCATTTTATCCTTATTTTGTGCACTGTGGCCATTATTTTTTCTCTCCGCACATTTTTTTATGAACAAAGGAATGTTTCAAACTTAACGGGTGATGAACGTTTATTGATCGGGAAAGTTGCGGACATCCCCTATATCGATGGAAATTACGCGGCGTTTCAAATAAAGCTTTCATCAAATGAAGTGGTGCAGGCAGCATACCGCATCAAAACAGAAGATGAAAAGCAGCGGTTTGCCCAGTTGCAAGCCGGAATGACCTGTTCTTTTGCCGGCCAATTGGAAATTCCATATCATCGCAAGAACCCAGGCAGTTTTGATTATAGCCAGTTTTTGAAACAAAAGGGGATCCATTGGGTTTTTTCGATACAAAAATTGCAAAATTGCACCAATAAGCCGTTGAATGCATTTGATCGAATTAAACAATATCGGCAAAAAGGATTGGAAGCCATTCAAGAGCGATTTCCGAACCATTCCGCTGGGATTGTTCAAGCGCTGCTGTTTGGCGAACGAGGCGTGATTGACAAAGAAGTTGTCGAAGCCTACCAAACCCTTGGACTTATCCACGTACTCGTCGTTTCAGGACTGCACGTTGGCGCTGTATTGGCTTTTCTTTATTGGATAATGCTAAGAGCGGGTCTGGTTAGAGAAAAAGTTCATGCCGTGCTTTTGCTCGTTTTGCCTGTGTATGTTTTGTTAACGGGGGCAGCGCCATCAGTGATGCGGGCGGCAATCATGGCTGCAGCAGTTATGATTGGACTGCTTTTCCGAAAAAAATTGCACCCTCTTGAAAGCATTTCCTTTGCCTTCCTCCTCATTACGTTTATTCATCCCAATGAATTGTTTCATGTTGGCTTTCAGCTTTCTTTTGTTATTAGTTTCGGCCTTATTGCATCTGCAGCCATGGTGAATAAATTATTCAGCCATGCACTTGCCCGGCTGCTCGCGGTTTCAATCATTGCCCAGCTTCTTTCCATTCCTCTGATTGTGTATTATTTTCATCACATTTCGATTTTAAGTTTTATCGTCAACGCGTTCTTTGTCCCGCTGTTCACCGCGATTGTCATGCCGTTGTCATTTTTCAGCTTTTTCGCCAGCTTTGTTTTTCCGCTGTTGTCAAAACCGCTTATTTTCGTTCACAAAGCGTTTGTCATGTTTATCCATGAAACGCTTGTGCGCATTGACAGCTTGCCTTTTGCTTCCATAACGCTTGGGCAGATTTCTCCGCTTTACGCTGTCCTCTATTTTGCCGCGATCGTTTATTTATTCATTCAAATTGAAAGGCAAACGAAGTTAACCTATACGATGGTTAAATCTTTCATTCCGTTTCTTGTTTTGCTTGCCGTCCATTACAGCCATCCTTACATTAATCCGTATGGAAAAGTGACGATGATTAATGTTGGGCAAGGGGACAGCATTTTGATCGAATTGCCATTCCGCAAAGCGGTTTACTTAATTGATGCAGGCGGCGCCCCTTTTTTTGGCGCTCAAGAAGATTGGCAAGTGCGAAGAAATCCATTTGATGTTGGAAAGGATATTGTCATCCCCGTGTTAAAAGCAGAAGGCATCCGCAAAATCGATAAATTGATTTTGACGCATGGCGATGAAGATCATATCGGTGGAGCGAAAGCGATTTTAGAACAGGTAAAAGTGAACGAATTGGTGTATGGCAAAAGCAAACAATTTGAAAATAATGAAAAGGAGCTGTTGATGGCAGCGAATGAAAAAAAGATAAAGGTGTCGTTTGTTGCTTCAGGCATGTCATGGCGAAAAGGGATGCATTCGTTTCATATTTTAGGGCCGACAGGAAATGAAGAGAGCAAAAATGATCGCTCGATCATCCTGTATACGAAATTGGGCGGTGTTGCGTGGCTGTTCATGGGGGATGCTGAACAAAATAGCGAAGTCAATTTTGTGCGCCGTTATTCGAATATTCAAGCAGAAGTTTTGAAAGTCGGCCACCATGGCAGCAAGACGTCAACAAGCGAGCAGCTGCTCCAGTCTGTTCAGCCAAAAGTTGCGTTGATTTCAGTTGGCCGCGGCAATTCTTATGGGCATCCGCATGAAGAGGTGCTTTCCCGGCTTGAAGCAAAAGGAATTCGCATCTTTCGAACGGATATCGATGGAGCGATTCAATTTCGTTTTACTGATAAAAAAGGGCGTTTTCTGCAAAAATAAAAAGACTGCAAAAAACGCAGTCTTTTTATTCAAAGGATTTCAACCTATGTATGTTTAGCTGACCGCTTTCATGATAACGCCGATAAAGAAAATCAGGCTGAAAAAGGCGAACGAAACGATAAAGCCAATTCCCGAATCGACTACATCATTGTTTTTGCTTTGCACTTCTTTTTCAAATTCATTCATTAAAGCCAGCCTCCTTTGATCATCATTAGTATAAGCGAATAAAGTTAAAAAATCTAGCACTGTTTCCATCAAATGTGACTTTTTTCTAAAAACTTTGCGCGTTTTGGCTGATCTGCATGAAACTTTCCAGTTTTACTACATGTTTTCACCGATAGGAAGCAGCAGCATAGGATAGGATAACACATACAAGCATGAAAAACTGCAAAATATCGTCTAAAGCAAAGTGTCCGCGGCCTTTGCTTTAGACGTTCACATAAATGGGGGATTATTTCACATAATCCTCCTTTTCTTTTTACAACGTTTTTCTTGTCATTTGCTTCAATTGAATATACCTTTAACATAGGGTGATTCAAGTGGCTGAATATTTTCCAGTATATTTATTATATGGCAGCGAACGTTTTTTTATCGATGAAATGAGGGAAAAATTGATTCAATCAATCGCTGGCGAGCCAGCCGCGGATATAGATGTCGCCAGTTATGATCTGAATGACGTTCCGATTGAACAGGCGCTTGAAGATGCTGAAACCGTTCCGTTTTTTGCTGACAAGCGCATCGTTGTTTTAAAAAATCCAGCGTTTTTGACTGCAGAAAGGAAATCGGCTTCTTCTGTTGAGCATAATCTGAAAAGGCTTGAGGAATATTTAAGCCGTCCGAGTCCGCATTCAATGGTTATTTTTGAAGCGCCGTATGAAAAATTGGATGAACGGAAAAAGATTGTCAAGGCTTTAAAACGCTCTGCAAAAGTCATGAAAGCGGCTCCGCTGCACGGCAATCAACAAATTAGCGAATGGGTCCGCAAACAATGCGAAAAACTGCAGATTGCGATCAGTGGCGAGGCGATTCACCAGTTGACGCTGTTAGTCGGCGCTGATTTAGGCGCTTTAAAAAAAGAATTGGAAAAGTTGGCGCTTTATGTAGGCCAACATGGCGAAGCAACGGTTGAAACAGTCCATTTGCTCGTTTCTCGCTCGTTGGAAGACAATGTGTTTGCATTAGTCGACCATGTTGTAAATAAACGGCTCGATCAAGCGTTTCAATCGCTTTATGATTTATTTGAACAAAAGGAAGAGCCGATTAAAATTGTTTCTCTTTTAGCTCGGCAATTCCGAATCATTGCCCAAGTGAATCAATTAAGCAAAAAAGGGTTTACACAAAAACAAATGGCTTCAAAGTTAAAATTGCATCCGTTCGCGGTTCAGCAGGCGATCAGACAAAGCCGGCAATTTTCAATGGATGAATGTTTAAAAATGATTCAACTGCTTGCTGAAGCGGACTATTTGATGAAAAGCGGGAAGTATGGCAAGCAATTGTTATTAGAGTTGGTCCTGACAAAAGTTTCTTAGCAAAATAAAAAGTGACCTTGTTTTGGTCACTTGATAAGGCTATCCATTGCTTGCTGCTGCGTTAATTTTTTTTGCAAGCCGCTGTTTATGGCGGGCTGCCGCATTTTTATGGATGATTTTTTTGCTTGCTGCTTTATCAAGCCTTTTTGTTGCGATTGCAAAAGCTTGTTTGGCTCCTTCAATATCTTGCTCGTTTAGTTTTGTTTCAACCGATTTCATCGCTGTGCGCATCGCTGATTTAATCGAAGCGTTATGAGCACGGCGTTTTTCGTTTTGCCGCGTTCTTTTAATCGCTGATTTAATGTTTGGCATGAACGTCACCTCCTAAGCTGTGCGGTTATTTCTTGCATTTATGCGGTTTAAAAATGAACGGAACGGCTCCAGTATAAGAACAAGTGTTATTCTATCAAATTTAAATTTTAATTGCAATGGAAGATGGCAAGAAGCCATAAGATTTTATGTTTTTTATCGGAGAGGGCTTGTGCGGTGGAGAAAAAGGCTGGAAGAATGAATCCAGCGAAAAAAGGTGAAAATACAAATGCAATGTAAAAGAACAAAGGGAGTTTATCATCATGAAAAATGAAAAACAGCTTGATTTGGAACAGTATAATGTCCGTACGGATTTAGCTTTAGAAGCTCACGAAATGGTTGTTGAAAAAGCGAAAAAACGAAAAGCGGGCCAAGTGCCTGGCGTCGATGTTAAAGAAAAAAGCAGCCAGGGCGTGAAGATTACCACGGTTGCGATCTCTCCTGAAGGCGAAAAAAAAATCGGCAAAAAAGCGGGAAATTATTTAACGCTTGAAACGCAAGGCATTCGCAAGCAGGACACAGAAATTCAAGAACATGTCCAAGATGTTTTTTCAGAGGAATTTGCTTCTTTTTTAAACGAACTCAAGATTAAACGGGATGACAGCTGTCTGGTCGTTGGATTGGGAAATTGGAATGTCACTCCTGATTCACTTGGACCGGCTGTGGTTGAAAATTTACTGATTACCAAGCATTTGTTTGCATTGGCTCCTGAAACGGTTGAGGATGGGTTTCGGCCGGTCAGCGCCATTTCTCCAGGAGTCATGGGGCTGACTGGGATTGAAACGAGTGACATCATTGATGGGGTCATAAAGAAAACGAAGCCTGATTTTGTCATTGCGATTGATGCACTGGCTTCTCGTTCGATTAATCGCATCAATACAACGATTCAAATTTCTGATACGGGAATTCACCCCGGCTCTGGCGTCGGGAATAAGCGAAAAGAAATCAGCGTTCAAACATTGGGCATCCCTGTGATTGCAATCGGCATTCCAACAGTCATTGATGCCGTAACGATTGCGAGCGACAGCATCGATTATATTCTTAAGCATTTTGGCAAGGAGCTCAAGGAAGGAAACAAGCCTTCCAGGGCGCTCACACCAGCAGGCATGACATTTGGCGGACGCAGAACACTGACAGAAGATGATATGCCAAGCGAAGAAAAACGCGAATGGTTTTTGGGGATTGTTGGAAAATTAAGCGACGACGAAAAAAAACAGCTGATTCATGAAGTGCTTTCCCCGCTCGGACATAATTTAATGGTTACGCCAAAAGAAGTCGATGTATTTATTTCTGATATGGCCAACGTCATTGCAAGTGGATTAAATGCAGCGCTTCACGAACAGGTCAACCAATCCAATAGCGGTTTATATACAAAATAAACGTGAGTTCTATTTGCTCAAAGCCTTTCATACAATGTGTCGTAGACAAGCATCTTGTGTGAAAGGATGGGAATGTTGGACAAACCTTCAGAGGTTTTATTTTTGAGTCATCGAACGAGTTTTAAAAAGGCTGCTTTTTCAGGATTTATTGGTTTGCTGATTGTTTTTCTGATCGTTGCATTGCTGACATCATACGAGCTGAAGCATCGCTTTGCATCATCAACTATTCATCATTGGCTGATGAATTTCACGAGTGAATCATTGATGTATGTTTTAGGCATGGAAAATCGCTATTTTACAACCGTTCTCCCTGAGGAAAGCCGCCCGCCTCGTTTCTCATCTGTTGCTTTTGAATTTGCGACAAGCATAAAGCCTGGCGATATTCGCAGTTTGCTCGGCCGTGAATTGCCTGGATTTGCTTTATATGATGCAGAAATTTATGTGGCGGGGGAAGGAACCGATTATACGAGTCTGCCAATTGAATCATCGCCGCCGATGGAAGTGCTGTTGGAAGAGCGAAAAGCCTCGCTTGAGCAAATTGAACAGCCGGAATCAAGCGATGTAAAACCGCCTGCTCAAACAACAGGCGGCCGCAAAGTCGTATTTATTTATCATTCACATAGTACGGAATCATTTTTGCCGCATTTGGAAGAGGTTACGGATCCGAATCATGCGCACCACCATGAAGTGAACATTACGCTAGTCGGAAAAAAGTTTGCAGAAGAACTTGAAAAAAGAGGGATCGGCGCGATTAGCGACGATACGAATATTGTGCGGCGATTAAATGAAAGAGGCTTGAGCTATGGCAGCTCTTATCAAGTGTCTCGGGAAATTGTACAATCCGCGATGGGAAGCGGTGAACAGATCATGTATTTGTTTGATTTGCATCGCGATGCCCAGCGGCGTGACAAAACGACGGTTACGATTAATGGCATGGAATATGCAAGAGTTTTTTTCGTCATTGGCAAAGCCCACAAAAATTATGAAGAAAATTTGCGTTTTGTCAACGAATTTAATGAAAGGATCGATAAAAAATTTCCCGGTTTAAGCAGGGGGATCATTACAAAAGATCGTTCGCAAGGCAATGGCATTTACAACCAAGATTTATCCAATCGTTCCATACTGATTGAAGTTGGGGGGGTCGACAACACAATGGAGGAAAATTACCGCACTGCTGAAGCGTTGGCTGAAGTTTTCAGCGAATATTTTTGGAATGTTGAAAAAGTGTCCAATACGGAGTGAGAGGATTTAAAATGAGAAAATTGTTTTTAATTACACTTTTTGTTGGCTGCATTTTTTTTGCCGGCATGCATGTTGGTGCAACGATGAAAGAAAATGAAACGCAGTCGATCTATGCGGCTTATGAAGATTGGCAAAAGGAACAAGCGGAGAAAAAAGAACAGCAAACGAAACATGAAGCAAATGAACAGAAAGAAAAAAGCAGTATTTTTTCAAAAACAGCGAAATCGTTTACACATTTCTTGAAAAATCTTTCGCGAACGGTTGTTTTTCAAGTGCTTTCCATTTTTGAAAAGCTGATTGGCGCGCCATAACAGGCTCTTTCTTCTGAAAGAGTTTTTTTATTGCTGAAAAAACATGTGCAATGAATGACTCTTCATTGAATGAATAAGCATGAATTGCTATAATCAATGCGTAAGTCGCCATAGGAGTGAACGGAATGAATCAAGAAGAGAAATTGTCTCGCCAGAAGCGAATTCGAAATTTTTCCATCATTGCACACATTGATCACGGCAAGTCAACGATCGCAGATCGCCTGTTGGAAGCGACAGGCGCATTGACGGAACGGGAAATGAAAGAGCAGGCGCTCGATGCAATGGATTTAGAGCGGGAACGCGGCATAACGATAAAATTGAATGCCGTTCAATTAACCTATAAAGCCAAAGATGGTGAAGAATATATTTTTCACTTGATTGATACCCCAGGGCACGTTGATTTTACATATGAAGTGTCGCGAAGCCTGGCTGCCTGCGAAGGCGCGCTTTTAATTGTGGATGCAGCGCAAGGCATTGAAGCGCAAACGCTGGCGAACGTCTATCTTGCTTTGGAAAATGACCTTGAAATTATTCCTATCATCAATAAAATTGATTTGCCGAGCGCAGATCCCGAGCGTGTAAAAAAAGAAATTGAAGATGTGATTGGGCTTGACGCGAGCGACGCGGTGCTGGCATCAGCAAAAGAAGGCATTGGGATCGATGATATTTTAGAACAGATTGTAGAAAAAGTTCCGCCTCCAGAAAATGATCCAAATGCCCCATTAAAAGCATTGATCTTTGATTCACTTTATGATTCATACCGCGGCGTTGTCGCATACATTCGCATCGTAGAAGGCACAGTCCGCGTCGGCGATAAAATTAAAACCATGTCGACAGGCAAAGAATTTGAAGTTGCTGAACTCGGAGTGTTTACGCCAAAGCCTGAACCGCGAGAAGAATTGACGGTTGGCGATGTCGGCTATTTGACGGCTTCAATAAAAAATGTAAGCGATACGCGCGTTGGAGATACGATCACAAGTGTTGAACATCCTGCCGCTGAACCATTGCCAGGCTATCGAAAAATGAACCCGATGGTTTTTTGCGGCATGTACCCGATTGACTCCAATCAGTATAATGATTTAAGAGAGGCGCTCGAGCGGCTTGAGTTGAATGACGCTTCCCTTCAGTACGAGCCTGAAACCTCACAGGCGCTTGGCTTTGGATTTCGCTGCGGATTTTTGGGCTTATTGCATATGGAAATCATTCAAGAACGAATCGAACGAGAATTTAACATCGATTTAATTACAACAGCGCCGAGTGTGATTTATGAAGTGGAAATGACGGATGGGGAACAGATTACGGTTGATAACCCGGCAGACATGCCGCCAGCGCAAAACATACAAGCTGTAAAAGAACCGTATGTCAGAGCGACGATCATGTCGCCGAAGGATTTTGTCGGCTCGGTCATGGAACTTTGCCAAATGAAGCGCGGCGATTATGCCGATATGCAATATTTAGATGAAAATCGCGTAAATATTATTTATGATTTGCCGCTTAGTGAAATTGTGTATGATTTTTTCGACCAGCTAAAATCAAGCACGAAAGGCTATGCATCGCTTGACTACGAATTTGTCGGGTACAGAGAATCGAAATTAGTGAAGATGGATATTTTGTTAAACGGCGAAAAGATTGACGCGCTGTCGATTATTGTTCATCGCGATTTTGCGTTTGAACGCGGAAAGGCGATCACAGAAAAGCTGAAAGATTTAATTCCGAGACAGCAATTTGAAGTGCCTGTGCAAGCTGCGATTGGCAATAAAATTATTGCGCGTTCGACCATTAAAGCCCTTCGAAAAAACGTATTGTCCAAATGTTATGGCGGCGACGTCTCTCGGAAGCGCAAGCTGCTTGAAAAGCAAAAAGAAGGAAAAAAACGCATGAAGACCGTTGGGAAAGTCGAAGTGCCTCAAGAGGCGTTTATGGCTGTATTGCGTATGAATGATGAATGAGCGAGTATAGAAAGCGCCTGCGGGCGCTGTTTTTCTATATTCAGAAAAGATTGGGGTTTCATATAATGGTTGAGTCTGTCTATTTGCATATTCCGTTTTGTGAGCAAATTTGCCACTATTGTGATTTTAATAAAGTATTTATTCAAAATCAGCCGGTTGATGATTATTTGCATGCCATGGCGGCTGAAATGAAGCATACTGTCCAGCGCTTTGGCGCACGGTCGATGAAAACGATCTACGTAGGCGGAGGAACGCCAACAGCGCTCAATCTTCAACAGTTGGAAAAATTGTTTGAGTCGATTCACGCAGTTTTTTCCCTCAAGGAAAATTATGAGTTTACGATTGAAGCCAATCCAAGCAATGTAAATCTGGAAAAACTGGCGCTATTAAAAAACTATGGAGTCAATCGATTGAGCATTGGCGTGCAGACGTTTCATGACGGCTTATTGAAGCAAATCGGACGCGATCATACGCGAAAGCACATTTATTCAATTATTGATCAGGCAAGAAAATCCGGGTTTGAAAACATTTCGATTGACTTGATGTATCGCCTGCCCAAACAGACGATCGACATGTTTGCGCAATCCATTGATGAAGCCCTTTCGCTGCAAATTGAGCACCTTTCCGCCTATGGGCTGCAAATCGAGCCGAAAACCGTTTTTTATAATCAAATGCGCCGAGGGAATCTGCGGCTTCCTTCAGAAGATGAGGAAGCAGACATGTTTGAATTGCTTATCAATAAAATGAGAAAAAATGGATATCTCCATTATGAAATCAGCAATTTTGCATTGCCTGGGAAAGAAAGCAGACATAATTTAACTTATTGGAACAATGAGCATTATTATGGAATCGGCGCGGGAGCGCACAGCTATGTCGATGGCGTTCGACGCAGAAATGCGGGTCCGATTCATCATTATATCAACCTCATTGCGGAAAAAAAATTCCCTTATCGAGAAGAAATGGCTGTGACAGAGCAGGAAAAAATGGAAGAAGAACTTTTCTTAGGCCTGCGTAAACGTGAAGGAGTTTCAAAACGCCAGTTTTATGAAAAATTTCACCGTCCATTGGATGAAAGATACGGTGCAGTGATTTACCATTTCATCGAAAAAGGGCTGCTTGAAACGGATGGAGATTGGATCCGTTTGACCGAAAAAGGGATTTTTCTAGGCAATGAAGTGTTTCAAGCGTTTTTAGAGTAAAGATTGACAACTGCATCGTAATTTTGGTAATTTAAAGTAAGAATTAGCACTCAATCTATACGAGTGCTAACAGGAGTGATTTCATCATGCTGACGGAGAGGCAAATTCAAATTCTTCGTGTTCTCATTGATGATTACATTATAAATGCTGAACCTGTAGGCTCGCGCACGATATCGAAACGAGGCCCCATTCAGTACAGCCCTGCTACGATAAGGAACGATCTCGCTGACTTAGAGGAAATGGGATATTTGGAAAAGACGCATAGCTCTTCAGGAAGAATTCCTTCAGAAAAAGGCTATCGTTTTTATGTCGATCATCTTTTATCGCCTTTTACTTTTAATAAAGAAGAATTTGAACAGCTGCGTTCGCTGTTTGAAAAGAAATTTTATGAAATTGAAAACGTGATTCAACATTCGGCAGTGATTTTATCTGAATTAACGAATTACATGTCGATTGTTTTAAGTCCCGACACTCAAGATACGAAGCTGAAGCATTTGCAAATTGTTCCGATATCCGAACGCACGGCGGTTGCGATTATTGTGACAGATACTGGGGTTGTTGAGAATAAGACGTTTACAATTCCTGATGGGCTTGATGTTTCTGAACTTGAAAAAATGATGAATATATTGAATGAACGATTGCAAGGCGTGCCGCTTTTGCATTTGCAAAATAAAATGATGCGTGAAATTGAAACGGTTTTTAAAAGCTATTTGCGCAATTATGAACAGGCCGTGGCCATGGCCATGACGCTATTTCCAACGCAAGATAGAAAAGAAAAAGTTTATTATGGCGGAAAAACAAACATTTTATCACAGCCTGAATTTCATGATATTGAAAAAGTAAAGCAATTATTAGAAGCAATTGAGAAAGAAGATTTAATTTATCAGCTGATTCGTCATGAATCAGAAGGAATCGAAGTGAAAATCGGGAAAGAAAATAATGTGCAGGCGATGGAAGATTGCAGTTTGATTACGGCGTCGTATTCAATCGGCGGAGAGTACATGGGCACAATTGCGATCGTGGGGCCGAAGCGGATGGAGTATACGCGAGTGATAGGACTGATTGATTTTATTTCGAAAAATTTATCGAATCACCTAACCGAGCAGTATCAGCATATTTAGAATCGGATATAGTGATACTGTTTGATTATCATACAATAGGGAGTGGCGGATGTGAATGAAGAAACGGTGAAAGAAGAAATGAGCAATCAGGAAGAAATTGAAGAGCAAGCGCAAGAAGAAAATCAGCAAGTGAAAGAAGAAGAAAATCAACCAGAAAAACAAAAAGAAACTGAGCAAGGGCAGTCAGAGACAACGGAGGAAGCCGAGGGCGAGGAACAACCGGAAAATTCAGATGATGAACACGATGAAAATGAGCATTCTTTGGAAAGTGAGATAAAAAAACTTGAACATGAGCTTGAAGAGCTGAAAGCCCGCTATCTGCGCGTTCAAGCTGATTTTGATAATTTTCGAAAGCGGACGAAAGCTGAAAAAGAAGCGGCAGCGAAGTATCGCTCCCAGTCATTAGCTGAACAACTGCTTCCCGTCCTTGACAATTTCGAAAGGGCGCTGGCTGTTGAAACGACAAATGAAGAATCAAAATCAATTTTGACAGGCGTTGACATGGTGTATCGCCAGTTTACGGAAGCTTTAAAAGCCGAAGGTATTGAAGAAATTGAAGCGCTTGGCCAGCCTTTTGATCCGCATAAACATCAAGCGGTTATGCAAGAAAAATCAGATGGCCATGAACCGGGAATCGTTATCGAAGTGCTGCAAAAAGGTTATCGGATTAAAGATCGAGTCATTCGTCCATCTATGGTAAAAGTGAGTGAGTAAAACGTGCACCGCTTTTTTGGGGTGCATTTTCACTTCATTTGGTTTGCGTCTGCTTAAAAGTGAAATAATGAGAGATGATCATAATGTCCAAAATGGCCATCGCACGATGTTTGGAAGCGCCATGCGCCGCGTTTTAAAATAAATGAGTGAATTTATCGGCTTTCTTGATTGAAGGAAAAAATGGATCCGCAAGCGTTGCGGCAATATTTTGCCATGTGAACGCGGGCGTTTATGTGGAAGCCAATGAAGGGCTGTTTTTTTCGGCAGTTTTTCATTTTTTCCAATAGAATACATTTGGTTTAGAAAGAGACATTAATGATTGTAATAGGAGGCATTGGTTATGAGCAAAATTATAGGCATTGACTTAGGAACGACAAACTCTTGTGTTGCAGTGATGGAAGGCGGGGAGCCTGTAGTCATTCCGAATCCGGAAGGAGGCCGGACGACCGCTTCCGTCGTTGCTTTTAAAGATGGCGAACGTTTAGTTGGGGAAGTGGCAAAACGACAAGCGATTACAAACCCAAATACGGTTCAGTCCATTAAACGCCATATGGGAACGGATTACAAAGTGGAACTTGAAGGAAAAAGCTACACCCCGCAAGAAATTTCTGCAATTATTTTGCAGCATTTAAAGTCGTACGCAGAAGATTATTTAGGGGAAGAAGTCACTCGCGCGGTAATCACAGTTCCAGCATACTTTAACGATGCTGAACGCCAGGCTACAAAAGATGCCGGGAAAATTGCGGGTTTAGAAGTTGAGAGAATTGTGAACGAACCCACTGCTGCGGCGCTTGCTTATGGACTGGATAAAGAAGAAGAGGATCAAACCATTCTTGTATTTGATTTAGGCGGCGGAACGTTTGACGTCTCCATCCTTGAGCTTGGCGACGGCATTTTTGAAGTAAAAGCGACAGCAGGCGACAATCGTTTGGGCGGAGACGACTTTGACCAGGTGATCATCGATTACTTAATCTCGGAATTTAAAAAGGAAAATGGCATTGACTTGTCTCAAGATAAGATGGCTGTTCAGCGATTGAAAGATGCAGCGGAAAAGGCGAAAAAAGATCTTTCCGGTGTAACGCAAACTCAAATTTCATTGCCGTTTATTACCGCTGATGCTTCGGGGCCAAAACATTTGGAGGTAAATTTAACGCGGGCTAAATTTGAAGAGTTGTCGCATCATCTCGTTGAAAAAACGATGGGTCCTACCCGCCAGGCCATGCAGGACGCTGGATTAAGCGCAAGCGACATTGATAAAGTGATTCTCGTTGGCGGTTCAACACGCATTCCAGCTGTGCAAGAAGCGATTAAAAAGGAAATAGGAAAAGAACCGTCAAAAGGCGTCAATCCCGACGAAGTCGTTGCACTTGGAGCTGCCATTCAAGCTGGAGTGCTTGCCGGCGATGTAAAAGATGTCATTCTTCTGGATGTAACGCCATTGTCGCTTGGAATTGAGACGCAAGGCGGAGTATTTACAAAGCTGATTGAACGAAACACCACCATTCCAACGAGCCATTCACAAATCTTTTCAACAGCGGCTGACAATCAAACGTCTGTTGACATTCACGTTTTGCAAGGCGAACGTCCAATGGCTGCTGACAACAAAACGCTCGGCCGTTTTCAATTGACGGATATTCCCCCGGCTCCGCGAGGCGTTCCTCAAATTGAGGTGACGTTTGACATTGATGCGAATGGAATCGTAAATGTTCGTGCGAAAGACCTCGGCACGAATAAAGAACAGTCGATAACCATTAAATCTTCATCTGGATTGTCCGAAGAAGAAATTGAACGAATGGTGCGCGAAGCGGAAGAAAATGCAGAAGCTGACAGAAAGCGCCGGGAAGAGGCTGAATTGCGAAATGAAGCGGATCAGCTCATTTTCACGGTTGATAAAACACTGAAAGATTTAGAAGGCAAAGTTGACGAATCAGAAGTGAAGAAGGCGGACGAAGCAAAAGAAAAATTGCAAAATGCGCTAAAAGAAAATAACATCGAACAAATTAGAAGCGCGAAAGATGAATTGTCTGAAATCGTTCAGCAGCTTTCTGTAAAATTATACGAGCAAGCCGCTCAACAACAGCAGGCTGGACAGCAAGATCAAGCTGAGAAACCGAAAGATGACAATGTTGTTGACGCAGAATATGAAGAAGTTGATGACGATAAAAATTAATCGCTTACGCAGGAAAAGTCAAAGTCAAGCTTTCTTGGCTTTGACTTTTTTTCAAGCAATAGGTTTTATCGATTGTCATTTGATGATATGATAATTATTCAAATACCGTTCGGTTTGCCTGAATCGTTACGTTAAATGAAAGCGATACACGTATTGGGAGTGGGTACGATGAGCAAAAGAGATTACTATGAAGTCCTCGGTCTGGATCGAAACGCAACTGTTGATGAAATAAAAAAAGCTTACCGAAAGCTTGCAAGAAAATATCACCCAGATGTGAATAAAGAGCCTGATGCAGAACAGAAATTCAAGGAAATCAAAGAAGCTTATGAAACATTAAGCGATCCGAATAAAAAAGCGCATTACGATCAATTTGGCCATTCGGATCCCAATCAGGGTTTTGGCGGTGGCGCGGGAGCGGACTTTGGCGGATTCAGCGATATTTTTGATATGTTTTTTGGCGGGGGAGGCCGGCGAAATCCGAATGCCCCCCGCCAAGGAGCGGATTTGCAATATTCGATGACGCTTAGCTTTGAAGAAGCGGCTTTTGGGAAAGAAACAGACATTTATATTCCGAAAGAAGAGACGTGTTCAACGTGCGGCGGCGATGGCGCAAAACCTGGGACACGTCCTGAAACGTGTTCCCACTGCGGAGGAACAGGCCAGCTAAGCATTGAACAAAGCACCCCGTTTGGAAGAATTGTCAATCGGAGAGTCTGCCACTATTGTCAAGGCGCAGGAAAGATTGTGAAAGATAAATGCCGAACGTGCAGAGGAAACGGAAAAGTTAAAAAGCAAAAGAAAATTCATATCAAAGTTCCAGCAGGCATTGATGACGGCCAGCAAATTCGCTTGGCGGGGCAAGGAGAACCCGGAGTGAACGGCGGTCCGCCGGGAGATTTGTATGTTGTTTTTACAGTTAGACCGCATGAGTTTTTTGAACGTGACGGCGATGACGTTTATTGCGAGGTTCCGATTACATTTGCTCAAGCTGCCTTGGGTGATGAAATTGAAGTTCCCACTCTTTATGGAAAAGTTAAATTAAAAATACCTGCGGGGACGCAATCAGGGACAAAATTCCGATTGCGCGACAAAGGAATTAAAAATGTGAGAGGCTATGGCCAAGGCGATCAGCATGTAAACGTTCGAGTCGTTACACCGAGAAATTTAACAGAAAAACAAAAACAGCTGCTGCGGGAATTTGCCGAGATTAGCGGCGAAAATCTTGATGAGCAGCATGAAAACTTTTTTTCGAAAATGAAAAAAGCGTTTAAGAGTGATTGATTGGATTGAAAGGATTGACATTTCATGGATTGGGCAGAAATTTGCATTCATACGTCTCAAGAAGCCGTTGACATCATTTCAAACATTTTATACGAAGCCGGCACGAATGGAGTGGTCATTGAAGATCAGCACGATCTTGAGACGCTTTGGGATACTTCGTTTGGAGAAATTTATGAGCTCAATCCAGAAGATTATCCTCAATATGGCGTTCATGTAAAAGGCTATCTCCCCGTTGATGAACATTTAGAAAAAAAGTTAAACGCTATACGTGCGGCGATTGATCAATTGCATGGCTTTGACATTGATTTTGGGGAAAAAACAATTAAAGTGACAAAGATGAATGATGAAGACTGGTCATCGGCTTGGAAACGATACTATAAGCCTGTTCACGTGTCAAATCGCATGACGATTGCCCCAACTTGGGAAAATTATACAAGGCGGAATGAAGATGAAATTGTCATCGCGCTCGATCCAGGCATGGCCTTTGGAACGGGCACGCATGCAACAACGATTTTGTGCCTGCAGGCTCTTGAAAAATATTTGAAAAAAGGCAGCCATGTCATCGATGTCGGAACAGGAACCGGGATATTGAGCATTGCCGCCGCAAAGCTGGGTGCAAAGCAAGTGCATGCGTATGATCTTGATCCGGTAGCCGTCAGGGCCGCGAAAGCAAACGCTGATTTGAATGGGGTATCATCATTAATTAAAGTCCGTCTGGGAAATTTGCTGGAACGCGCTCGAGGCCAAGCCGATCTTATCGCAGCGAATTTGCTTGCACCGCTGATTATGCAAATGGTTCAAGATGTCCCAAAAAAATTGAAACCTTCTGGACGATTGATCGCTTCCGGCATCATTGCGCGCCAAGTGCAGCAAGTCAATGACTGCATGGAATCGGCCGGGCTGTTTGTGGAAGAAGTAATGGAACAAGAAGATTGGGCCGCCATCATTGCCAAGCATAAGGAGGGCGCTTAATATGCAGCGCTATTTTGTCAATCGAGATGCGTTTAAAGATGGGTTCGTCCATTTAAGCGGCGAAGAAGCGCATCATATTGCGCGTGTGATGCGGATGGCTGTCGGCGATGAAATCATCTGTGCAAGCAATGGCCAATCCGCCCTTTGCAAAATTGCAAAAATTACGCATAGCGCTGTTCAAGCTTCAGTCGTGAAATGGCTAAGTGAAAATCATGAGCTGCCTCATGAGGTTACAATTGCGCAAGGAATGCCAAAAGGCGACAAATTGGAAATCGTCGTTCAAAAAGGCACGGAGCTTGGAGCAAAACATTTCCTTCCATTTTATGCTTCACGTTCGCTTGTAAAATGGACAAAGGAAAAAGCAGAAAAAAAAGTAAGCAGACTGCAAAAAATTGCAAAAGAAGCTGCAGAACAATCCCACCGGCAAATGATTCCATCTGTTTCCTTGCCTGTTTCCTTTGAATCTTTGTTAAAATTAAGCAGCGGCTATCATTTAAAAATAGTTGCATATGAAGAAGAAAGACGAAATAATAAGGACGGGCTGCCTCTTCTTTTTCGATCGCTGTCCAAAGTACAATCAATATTATTTGTTTCAGGCCCCGAAGGCGGATTTACTACTGAAGAGATTGACCAGCTGCGGAAACACGATTTTTATGTATGCGGATTAGGGCCAAGAATTTTACGAACCGAAACCGCTCCGCAATATTTTTTGGCGGCCTTATCTTATGAAACCGAATTAAAGAGGTGAAATTATGTCAACTGTTGCATTTTACACGCTCGGCTGCAAAGTGAATCATTATGAAACGGAAGCGATTTGGCAATTGTTTAAAAAACAAGGCTATGAGCGTGTTGATTTTGAAAAGCGTGCCGATGTTTATTTAATCAATACATGCACGGTAACAAATACAGGGGATAAGAAAAGCCGGCAAATCATTCGCCGCGCCATTCGCAAAAATCCAGATGCGGTTGTTTGCGTGACGGGCTGTTATGCTCAAACATCGCCGGCAGAAGTGATGAACATTCCAGGCGTTGACATCGTAGTCGGGACGCAAGATCGCGCGAGGCTGCTTGACTATGTCGAACAATTCAGGCGCACGCGCGAGCCGATAAATGCTGTTAAAAATATTATGAAAAACCGTGTTTTTGAAGAACTGGATGTGCCATCATTTACCGATCGAACCCGAGCGTCGCTTAAAATCCAGGAAGGCTGCAATAATTTTTGCACATTTTGCATTATTCCGTGGGCGAGAGGCCTGCTGCGCTCAAGAGATCCCGAAGCTGTCATTAAACAAGCCCAGCAGCTTGTCAATGCGGGCTATAAAGAAATTGTCTTAACCGGCATTCATACTGCCGGCTATGGCGAAGATATGAAAGATTATAATTTTGCCCAATTGCTGCGCGACATCGACGACCGTGTGAAGGGATTGAAACGTTTGCGCATTTCGTCAATTGAAGCCAGCCAGGTTACAGAAGAAGTGATCGACGCGATTAACCGTTCGAATACAATTGTCCGGCATTTGCATATTCCGCTCCAATCGGGTTCAAATTCCGTATTGAAGCGGATGCGGCGCAAATATACCATTGAAATGTTTGCGGACAAACTGGAACAGCTTCGCAAAGCGCTTCCCGGCCTTGCAGTGACTTCTGATGTGATTGTTGGTTTTCCGGGTGAAACAGAAGAAGAATTTATGGAGACGTATCGATTTGTGCAAGAGCAAAAATTTTCAGAGCTTCACGTATTTCCTTATTCGAAGCGGACAGGAACGCCGGCGGCGCGAATGGAGAACCAAATCCCTGAAGAAGTAAAACATGAGCGCGTTAGACGTCTAATCGCGCTGTCTGATCAATTGGCGAAAGAATATGCATCACAATTCGAAGGCGAAGTTCTGGAAATGATCCCTGAAGAACCGTTTAAAGATGCCCCGGGGTCTGGCTATTATATCGGATACACGGACAATTATTTAAAAGTGAAAGTTCAAGCAACTGAACAAATGGTCGGCCAGCTTGTAAAAGTGAAAATTGTTAAAGCCGGCTATCCGTACAATGAAGGGCAATTTGTGCGCGTTTTGGATGATCGCGTATCCATGTCTTCTTAATTAATGTGTATAAATTTTAAAAGGAACGGTGTTGGCCATCGTTCCTTTTTTTCGGCTCTATTATATTTGTTGGGGTAAAGATTTTTTTCTGAACTTTATCCAAAAAATATAAAACACGCATCTCCAAATCTTTTATACTTGAAATGAACCAAACAACAAGATAAAAGGGAGACGCGAGCAAATGAATTTTAACATGAATGAGCTTGGTTTTGATGGTGTGATTGCAACTAAAGCAGAGAACGTTAAAGGAACGCTTTACTTTTTTTTATCGCCGGAGGCGATATGCCTGTTCCTGAGGCAAGA
>CALKAO010000045.1 GCA_937983115.1 uncultured Caryophanales bacterium | reverse complement strand
AGCGTTCAAATTTTGAACCCATTCAAAAATCGGCATAGCATCATTCGATATAAAGCCTGCTCTTTTTAAAAGCAGGCTTTTTTTATTCAATCAACCGCTCGCGGAGCTCGGTCGTCGGCAGCAGGCAGCGCTCCTGTTTTCTAAAAAATTTGTGCCGATGTTTTGCGACAAATTGATAAACAAAGTCGCGAATCGGCCGCGGGACGAGCAGGAATATGCTTAAAAATTTCCAAAACCCTGTTAAATGCTTGGCAACACGCAGCGCTGCTTCAGATTTCAAATAGCATTTCCCATCATCGATGAACACAAAACTGTTCACGTTTTCATCCAATCCAGATGTTTTCAGCAATGTTACACCGGCTTCACTTTGGAGAGAAGCAAAGCGAAAAATCCGGTCCGGATCGCGCTTTATAATGAATTGAACGCTTTGGCTGCAAAAATGGCAAACCCCATCAAACAAAATGATTCGTGTCATCGTTTTCACTCTTTCATGCAAAATAAAAATGTCTTACATGGAATTGTAAGACATTTTTATTTGAACGGCTATGAAATTCCAAAAAATTCTTCAGCTTTTCTAAGAAACTTTTCTTCTTCCGGGGTCATTTCATATTCTTCAACAATCGCGTCCACTGGGCAAACTGCCACACACGCACCGCAGTCAATGCAAATTTCAGGATTGATAAAGTATTGGTCTTCCCCTTCTTCTATACAATCAACCGGACAAACGTCGACACATTCCCCGGCTTTTTCACCGATGCACGGTTCTAAAATTACAAAAGCCACGTTCAATCACACCCTTCCTACAATAATCATTTCAATTTTACCACCACTCTTTCCTGTAAACAAATAAAATGTTATTTAATTTATTAATCAAAAAATTTTGAAAGCCGGGCAGCTCGATGCTGTAAAACAGCAGTGGCTTTAAAACCGCGCAACAGCGATACGCATGCTTTTTTGCTTTCATCCTGAAACAAATAGAACTTACAGATAGAACTTGCAAGCATGAATCCGGTTGAAAGCTAGCCATCGCATTTATTTTATCAGCCGGCTGACATTTCTCGCCTGCTGGTACAGGAGCATTTTCGCTTCGCTCATTGCTTTTTCTAACGGCATCGGCTGATTAACAATTGAAAAACAAGCGTCAAAATATTGATACAGCGCTTCATAGCCTTCTCCTAAACTGCCGGAAATCAGCAGCGCTTTCGCCTGATGCTTGCGCGCCAATTTTGCCACATAAACGGGAACTTTTCCATACAGCGTCTGCGCATCGCTTTTGCCTTCGCCCGTGATCACCCAATCGGCGCGGCGAATGGCTTCGTGCAAACCGATGGTGCGCGCGGCCAGCTCTGCCCCCGACTGCAAACGGGAGCCAAGGATCATAAAGGCAAAGCCCAATCCGCCAGCTGCACCCGCACCTGGTTCATGCTGAAAAGTTTTGCCGATTGCCGCTTCAATAAGATTCGCATAATGCTGCATCGCTTCATCGAGCTTCTTCAACTGGCCGGCTGCTGCCCCTTTTTGGGCTCCAAACACATAAGTCGCCCCTTCCTGGCCGCAGAGCGGATTCATCACATCGCTTGCAATGACAAAATCGCATTCTTTCAATTTCGGATGCAATCGCGCCAGATCAACTTTTTTTATTTTCAGCAATGATGACCCAAACGAAGAAACTTCGCATCCGTTTTCATCAAGGAATGAACCGCCAAGCGCCTGAAGCATGCCGAATCCGCCGTCATTTGTTGCACTGCCGCCAAGGCCGACAATAAATTTTCGATGCCCTTGTTCGAGCGCATGAACGATGGCTTCGCCAATTCCATACGTTGTTGTATGCATCGGATTGCGTTCTGAAGGGCACACTTGCATCAGCCCTGACATTTTGGCAATTTCAATAACGGCTGTCCTGCCGTCGCCGAGCACGCCGTACTTCGTATGAATTTTTTTACCGAGCGGACCGCTGGCAATGAGATCAACAAACCGCCCTTTAGTCGCATAAACTAATGTTTCAAGAATGCCTTCCCCGCCATCGGCCATTGGATAAACATCAACTTCGGCGTCCGCTCGTTCGCTTATAATCGCATCTTTAATCGTCTGGCTCACTTCTACAGCTGATAAGCTTTCTTTAAACGAATCAGGAGCAACAATGATTTTCATGGCATCACCTTAGCAGATTTAAATGTTGTTTACCATTATAGCAGACGAAAAAAATGAATTTTCACAAAAACATAAAAAAAAACGAAAGAAAAAATAATATAATATAAAAATGGGAATAAAACTTTTGTTGAAAGGGAAAGGATTTTAGCAAAAAGCAGAGAATATTTATTATAGAAAAGACGGGCTTGGATTATTATTAAAAAAAATTGAAACTGGGAGGAACGGCCGATGACTAAATTCCAGCAATACACTGCAGGTTTTCTTATTGGAACGTTGGCGGGCGGTTTAGTCGTATTATTCAGCACGCCGCAATCCGGAAAAGAATTGCGAAGACGCCTCATTGACATGAAAAACAAGTTCAAGCAAACATCCAGTCAACTAAAAGACGACGTGGCGTCGCTGAAACATAACATCATCCAACTTCAAACAGAAAGCAAAAAAGCATTGCAAACAGTCGGAGGCGATTTGAAAGACGCCATTACAAACTGGAAAGAAGTGAACGATCCTGTCATCCGTTCATTGAAAACAGACATTGAAGCTCTGAAAGAAAAAGCGGAAAAAGCCGCAAAAGAAATGAATCGGAGCTAAAAAGAAATAAAATGCAGAGAATTTCTCTGCATTTATTCAGGTTTTTTAAAAAATTTGAATTTTTCGCTTTATTATTTTTTATTTTACTGGCATAATAAAAAGAAACAAATATTTAATTTAGAAAGCGGGGGAATGTTTTTGGAAAAGGTCGAACAGTCGCTTACAAAAAAAGACACAATCATATACAGCTACAAAGTTGTGCAATTGAGCAAAGCGCTTTGGAAAATGGTGGAAAAAGATTGGCAGCAATGGATTAAACCTTTCGGATTGAACATTAATGAACACCATATTCTTTGGATTGCCCATTATTTGGGCGGAGCAACCATTTCCGACATCTCCAAATACGGTGTCATGCATGTCTCTACAGCATTTAACTTTTCAAAAAAGTTAGAAGAACGAGGCTACTTAACATTTTCAAAAAAAGACAACGACAAACGCAATACGTACGTCTATTTGACTGATGAAGGAAAAAAGCTTCTTATTGAGACGTTCAACAGCTATTTGCCGCAAAACGACTCAGTATTGAAAGGAAGCATGCCGCTGCGCAATCTGTATGGCAAGTTTCCTGAATTTCCTGAGCTTTTCAGCATTCTGCGTGAAATTTACGGCCAAGAATTTACCCAGCTGTTTGAAGCATCATTTGAACAAGCCTACAATGCACTGACCGAAGCCGAGCAGCAATCGCTGCAAATGAAAGAGAAAAAAGAACCTACCTTTTAACTCGCAGCCTCAATGCTCGGCGCCTTCTTCATCTCAATATCTAAATCGATTCATGACCATGCGCCAAGCCATAAGACTGCTTTACAAGCAAAAACTCAATTTGCCGCATTGAAAGAAAATCACTTTTCGGTCATAATGATGGTGTTAATGGAAATGCAAGGCGGTTGCGTTACGGCAATGGCTCATAGATTTCAAATGATAGATTGTCATTCATTAAATCAAGCGAATTCACTTTTACATGCAAATTGTCGCTGACTTCGATTTCATTCAAGGCGAGATAAATAACATCATCTTCGGGTTTTACGATCACCCATTTCGGCAAATTTACGCCTGAACGAATGAATTTTAACACTTGCCTGCTTGGAATAGGCAATTCACCAATGTAAAATGATTGCTGTTTTAACAGCAGATTTCCATTTTCTTGTACGATCGGCTGCAGTTTCATGCGAAAGCTTAATTTTTTATCAAATACCGTTAAATAGCCGTTTACATTCACTTGTTCATCCAATTGAACAACAAAGTCAATCTGATCTCGATCATATTTCAGCCTTTCCAATTGAGATTGGATCAAATAATTCAATCTGTTTTTTGATGTCTCAATTAAAAAAATCGGTTCGCCGTCTGCAGCAAAAGGCTCCAGCTCAAAATTGTCGCCATTGCCGATCGATAGCAGGATTGCCCCTGCGACGGCTGCGCTAACCATTAGAGCAACTAAAGCAAAGAAAGCAATCTTCCAACGATTCATCATCACTCACCTGCAAATCTTAATCAAACATCGCCTATGGAAGGCAGCGAGAGCGAAAAACGATGAAATCAACCCTGACTGGCAGCGCATTGGCACGCGCCATGCGGATTTTTTGTCCGGAACACTGCAGAACAAGCTGACGGGCAAACCATCACCCAGCAAACGATGGCATTGGCCGTCCGTACCGCGTTTTCAGGACATTCCTAAAAATCATGGCATCTCGATTGAAACCATCGATTTCATGCTCATCCTCAATCTTCAAATTTTAAACAGCGATCTGATGCAGCAGCGATTGGCTATTTTTGCTTGTAGGGGGATTCATTTATGAACTTTTTAGCAGTCTTTATTTTATTTGCGGCCAGCATGCTTTTTCTTTTTAACTCAATGACGAATGCTCTCTGTTTAAATCGAAACATTCCGGAAGAACGGCAGCCTAAAGTGTTTCGCTGGATCAATATTTTAATTACCATATTACTTATTTCCTCATATGTTGAAATTTTATTCACGTAAAATTGCAAGCGATGCGATGCATCACTTTTTCTTTATACATAAGAAGGCATCTGCGATCGTGTAAATTTTTTCATTTTTATCCGAACTCATCCTTTTTTATCTTTTCCTATGATATACTAACTATTATGCAAATTTAAGAATGTAGGAGTGTGGCGAATGAAGAAGCTTTTCTTAACAATCGCTGCTGCAATGGCTCTATTTGGTTTAGCAGCTTGCAGCGGCGGCGATGCAGTGATTGAAACAGATGCTGGGAGCATAACAAAAGATGAATTATATAACGAACTGAAAACGCTATACGGCGATCAAGTCATTCAGCATCTAGTAGAAAAAAAATTGCTTGAGAACAAATATAAAGTGTCTGACAAAGAAATTGAAAAAGAATTAGAAAAAATTAAAGAGCCGTTCGATTCAGAAGAAGCTTTTGAAATGGCATTAACACAAAGCGGTTTTGACTCTGTCGATCAGTTAAAAGAAGAAATTCGCCTTCGGCTGCTTCGGAAAAAAGCAACAACGGACGGAATCGAAGTAACGGAAGAAAAATTAAAAAAATTTTATGAAGAAAATCCTGACATGTTCGTTGAAGTTGAAGCAAGGCATATTTTAGTCGAAGATGAAAAAAAAGCTAAAGAAGTCAAAGAAAAGCTGGACAATGGCGAAGACTTTGAAGAGCTTGTGAAAGAATACTCAACGGATACCGCCAGCGTTCCAGAAGGCGGAAAAGTCGGCACGGTTACAGCCGATTCGCAATTTGTTCCTGAATTTATTGAAGCAACCCTAAAACTTAAAGAAGGCGACATTAGCGGCCCTGTTCAATCTTCGTTCGGCTATCACATAATCAAAGCAGACAAACGGACGGAATTGACTTTTGAAGACAATCGTGAAGAAATTGAAGAAAAGTATTTAGAAGAGCATGCCAGACCGTACGAAGAAGTCCGCGAAGAGCTGTTTAGAGAAGCAAACATCAAAGTAAAAGACAAACAGTTTGAAGAGCTGTTTAAATTTGACGAAAAAGAAGATGAGAAGAAAGAAGAAAAAACGGACTCTGAAGAAAAAGACAATGACAAACAAGAAGACGGCAAAGAAGAAACAAACAACGATGACAAAGACAATGATAAGGAAGAAGACAAAAACGAATCATAACAAACATCCCCAGCCAGGCGACATGCTCCGCTTGGCTGGGGTTTGCTTTTCAAGTCGAGGCAAACGGCCGCTTTTATCGCGTGCGAATGCCGCATTACTGCGCTTCTTTTCTTCTTTTGCGCTCTTCTTCGATGCGATCCAAAAACACTTGGCCTTCCCTTTCGATATGCTCATAATCCGCACGGCGATCTTCAAGCACGCCTTCAATCGCTTTATAGCCGCTAAAAATGATTCCCGCTATGATCACATAGCCCCATAATGGCAGAGACGCCAAAAAATTTGTCATTCCTCCAATCCAACCCATCGTATGAAAGAAAAAATAAAGGACGGCGACCGCTAAAAATATCCACACGAAGCGCATGCAACCCCTCCATTTCACGAGCTTTTTCAAAAGCTTTCGTTTTCATTTGCCTCTGCTTGCATTTGCTAATGAGACAAGCTCCTGCTATTACGTTATGAAGGAGATGCTGCATTTAGAACAGGGATGTTCAAAATTTCGGCTTGTAAAACGAACGATTGTCCAGCGCGTAAATTCGCTCGGTAAACTCGCCTGGCTCCACGCGCGCCAACGCGCGATCGAGCATATTCATTTTCGCATCGATATTATCGATATAATGCAAAATTTCAGCTTCTTTAATGAGCGGAGGCTTTGGGCTTCCCCATTCAGCTTTTCCGTGATGGCTTAAAATGAGATGCTTTAATACCATCACTTCCTCGCCATCAATGCCCAATTCTTTCGACGCCTCTGAAATCTCGCCCAGCATGATTGATATATGGCCTAAAAGAATGCCTTCTGTCGTATAAGCAGTCGCAACCGAGCCGGACAGTTCGATCACTTTGCCTAAATCATGCAGAATGACCCCGGCATACAGCAAATCGGCATTCAATGAAGGGTAAAGCTCTGCAATCGATTTTGCCAGTTTCAGCATGGAAACAACATGATGCGCAAGGCCGGACACATACTCATGGTGATTTTTCGCTGCAGCCGGGTATTGCAGAAACGCTTCACGATGTTTGCGAAGCAAATACCTCGTCAATCGCTGGATGTTTGGATTTCTCATTTCAAAAACGTATTGCGTGATGATCTCCATCATCTCTTCTTGGCCAAGCGGCGCCGTTTCAAGAAAGTCTTGAACTTGAACCCCATCTTGAGAAGCGGCAAGCCGGATTTTTTGCAGCTTCAATTGGCTGCGTCCGCGATAGCTCATCACTTCGCCGGCCACTTTTACAATCTCCCCAGCACGATATTGCTCTTCGTCTTCTTTCGTGCAATCCCACAGCTTTGCTTCGATATCCGACGATTTATCTTGCAAAATCAACGTTAAGTATGGTTTTCCAGCTTGAGTGATTCCTTTCGCCACGGACTTGATCAATAAAAACATTTCCATTCGCTCTCCGACTCGGTGCTGTGCCAGTTCTTTTTTCATTTTGCAGCCTCCTCTCCGCTTTTTGAACTTCCGTTTGGAATCGAAATCCGGAATGCAACGCCATCTTCTTGATTTTCAACAATGACGGCGCCGTTGTGCAGCATGGCAATTCGCTTGACAATGGCAAGTCCAAGTCCAAATTTGCCATCTGAGCCTTTTTGAAACGGCTCAAACATCGTTTGCATTTCTTTTTCATTCATTTGGGAGCCGTTATTAAAAACCGTGATCGTTGTTTCATCCTGCGTTTGCTCCGCTTCCAAAAGGATCGTATCTTCCGCATAGCGGATGGCGTTTTGGACGAGGTTGTCCAAAATGCTTTCAAATTGTTCCCGAACGCCGTAAAATTCCACGTCTTTCCCGCGAATGGCAATCGTTACATCATCTCGTTGAAAACGAAACCGCTCTTCAATTTCACTCGCTAATGCCCCAAAACGAATCAGCGAACGCTCTTGTTTTACATGATCATCTTTTAACGCATCCAATTTTGAAAAATACAGCATATCCCCAATCCGCTTTTCCATTCTCGAAGCTTCCTGCAAAATGACGTCCATCGTTTCATGAAGATTTTCTTTCGGCATCACGCCGTCTTTCACCGACTGCGCATAGCTCGTAATAATCATAATCGGGGTTTTTAACTCATGGGAGGCATGTTGAATAAATGTTTTTTGCCCTTCATCGTAGCTAATGAGGTTTTGCCGCATCCGTTCAAATTGATTTGACAATTTTTCAAATTCTTTTCCGCCTTCCCATTTAAAAGGCTCTTTCCAATTGCGCTTTGCAATTTGTTCAAATCGCTTGCCCAGTTCAACAAGCGGCGTCCGCAAATAGCGCGTCAGCCAAATCGCCGGAAACAGGCTGAGAACGCCAGCTACAATTAAAATGATGAGCAGTCGATTCCACAGCTGCTGAATCATTTGATTTCGATACGTATCCCACATGTATGAAATCAAATACGCTGAGCCGTTTACATTGTCGATTTTTTTTATGACGTAAAACAGCGTCGCTTCTTCATATTTTAAATTGTAGCGGACTAGATCATGCTTCTGGTTGAAAGCGTTTTTCGCCATTTGGTTAAAAACATCGCTCGGTATCGGATCGCCCCGATACGTCCCTTCCTGATTCATAATCAGAGCATGTCCAACCGAGCGGGCCGCTTCGCGCCGTTCAATAAAATCTGTATTCCCTCGTTCAGGAAACACATCATTGGACATCGGATTCAAAATGCGCTTTTGCTCTTGCAAAATGATTTGATACGTTTCTTCCGTCAGCGTCCCTTGAATGCTGAGCGGATAAATCACCGCAATTAAAATCCCGAGCAAAAAAATGAGGGCGATAAACGACAGCCAAATCCGCTGCGTTAAATTTGTCTGATTCATGATTGGATAATCCGGTAGCCATAGCCGTAGACTGTTTCTAAATTCAGCCGCGGCATTTTTTTGCGAATTCGGCGAATCACGTCATCAACCGCCCTTGTCGAACCAAAATAATCGGGACCCCAAACGTTTTCCAAAATTGTTTCCCGCTCCAAAACATCATTGATATGTTCAGCTAACAAAAGAACGACATCCATTTCCTTTGTCGTCAAATCTATTCTTTCATTTTTATCCGTAATCTTTCGATTAATAAAATCGATCGTATAGCCGCACACTTCAAGTTTTTTTGATAGATTCTGTTCATAGACGAGCTTTAATAGTTTTCTTGTGCGTATGACAAGCTCGCGAGGCAAAAACGGCTTTGACAAATAATCGTCCCCGCCAAGTTCAAGGCCGACAATCCGGTCCAAATCCTGATCTCTCGCAGAAATAAAAATGACAGGCGTATCTGAAGCGTTTTTAATCTTTTTTAAAATTTCGTAGCCATCAATCCCTGGGAGCATAATGTCTAAAATCCATAAATGGCAAGGTTCATTCAAATGTTCCAAAGCTTCTTCTCCGCTCGAATAAACATTGACTTGCCAGCCTTCGTTTTCAAGATATTTTTTTAAAATATTAGATAAATGGGTTTCATCTTCAACTAGATTGATTGTATATTGAGTCATTGCGAATCCCCTTCCGAACGGCCTCTCCTTCTTTCATTTTAAAGCATCATCGCTGCAAAATGGAACAAAATTCTTCGCATCTTGCGTCTATTGTACATCAAATGGCCGCATCATGTCGCAGTCTTCGCGCTCCAATATATTCATCAGCACTGAAAAATTTTCATGCCAGCATATGAGATTCCTCCGCAGATGGCTGGATGAAGGCCTAATCAAAGCTTTGCTGCCTGCTCTTCAAGAATTAACAACTTGCCCTGGCATTCCGCTGCAATGTGCTGATGGCAAGTGAAAAGTAAAATCTGGCGTTCTGCAGCATATTCATGCAGCACATTGAGAGCTGACCGTCTGCGTTCTTGATCAAAATGAACAAGAATATCGTCGAGCAAAAGGGGAAAACGAATCATTGACGGATAAGCGGAAGCGAGCGCGAGCCTCAGCGACAAATAAAGCTGTTCTTGTGTGCCGCGGCTCAATTCGTTCGGTTGAAAACGAATTCCTTCTCGCGATTCGACATAAAAAGCGTCGCCGTCTGCAGGAACTGAAAGCGAACGATACGCTCCGTTTGTCATTTTTGAAAAGTTTTCGGATGCCTCCGCAATCACACGTGGAAGGCGTTCATTTCGAAATCGATCTTTTGTTTTTTTCAATACATGCAGTGCAACCGCATGCGTCGCCCACTCGGTGATCTCATGGCGGAGCTGCGCTTTTTTGTTTTCCAGTTTTTGTAAATTCGCATCATATTCCCCGCCTTCTTCGATTGCCTTCATCTCAACCTGCAATTGCGCAATCCGCTGCATCAACTTCGTTTCTTCGTTTTCCAGTTCGCGCAGCTGTTTTTCTTGTTTCAGCAGCACATCATCCGCATTCACCGTCCGTTTGGCAGCAAGCGCTGCTGCAGCCGCTTTTTCTTTTTCATCAGGAATGCATGCGTGGATTTCCCGTTCAATGGCGTTGATTTCCTTTTGAACGGTCTGTTTTTCATGCCATGCTTTTCCGCGAGCCAAAAATTCTTCTTCTGTCCCGCATTGCGCCTTTTGCAAAAGCTGTTTTCGTTCTTCCTCATAGTGCGCTTTTTTTTCTGCCAATGCATGGAGCCGATTTTCTTCATCTGCAATCTGATTTTCTATCCGCTCCCGCTCCAGCTTTTTTGCCTTTTCTTCTTCAAGCAAACGGCTCATTTTCATGATTAAAGTTGTGGCATTTTCATTGCGGGTCAATTGAAAAACCGCACAGGCATCGCAAACGTCCTGCTCGTAGCTGCTGATCCAATTTTCAAGTGCGATTTTCTCGGTTTGTTTCCGATCCATCATTTGGACTTGCTTTTTTGCTTCTTTTAAACGATGAAAAAGCTCAAGCCAATGAGAAGGCGGCAGCGTCGGCGGAAAATCATGCCGTTTCGCCCATTGCTCCGCTTCCGCATTTTTTAAGCGCAAGGCGCGCTGATTCTTTTCATATTCATTCGCCAGCCGATCGCAGCCCACTTGCAATTGCTCAATTTGATGCTGCAAAACGAGCCATTCTTTGCGTCGCTCTTCATCCAGCGCCAATTTTCGTTGAACTGCTTCCAAATCGCGGTATTCACCGTTGTTCTGTTCATCAAGCAGCTGGTCAAGCTTATGCGAATCTTCTTTTTTCAATTGAAGCAGCTGCTCGCGCCTTGCGCGTTTCGTTTGTTCAGCGCGATGAACAAAAAAAGCCGTAAACGCAGTCAATCCCATCATAATGAACGACATGCCCGTTTGTTTGCTGAAAAAGAAAAAACAAGCGAGCGCCATTCCAGCCGCAAACGTAAAAAGCGATGGAGCGATTGAGCTTTTTGGCATGGCATTCTGCTCACGATCATACCGTTCAATCAATTTGCGCAAAACCGCTGCTTCATGTTCTCTTCGCTCGCGATCAAGCTTTGCTGCGAACGCTTGCAATTGTTTTTTTTCGTCTTCAGAAAGCAGCTTTTTTTTAAATTCGTCTGCTTTTGCCTGCATTGATTTTAGCTGATTTTGCTTCGATGCCAAATCTTTTTCAATGTTTTTGCAAGTTTCCGTTAGCTCGTGAATGGCTGCTGCGAAATGTTCGATTTTTGCCTGCTCCGCTGCACTTGCATCCGCATCCGCAATTTTTGCTGGCGTCCAGCCAAATCCGATCTGTTCAATGAATGCTTGTACATCTTGTTCAAGATGTTTTAGCTGTTCCGCCGCTTGCAAGCGCTGTTCCAATTTAAGTTGGTAGGCTTCGTTGCGTCCGCGCAGCGCATCGATCATCTCGGACTGTTCCAGCCATTCATGGTTGACAGACGGTTTTGCCTGTTCCAGTTTTAAAATTCGCTGGTGAAGCGCGCGATGCTGCGCTTCAAGATCAACAATTTTATCGTTGAGCTGTTCGAGGCGGGCGATGCCTTCTTCGGGAAACGAAGGAACAGGCGGAAGTTCAGCCAGCTTCAGCTGATGCCGTTCAAGCGCTTGGAACAATGGAGCAGCCGCACGAAATTTTTCGTAAAACTGTAGTTTGGATTTTATTTGTTTTTTTTCGGTTTGCAGCTCATGAAGTTTTTGCTGCAAATGGGACTTTTCATTTGCTTTTTGTTCATAATCAGCTTTCAAACGCGCGCTTTTTTTCAACTTTGATTCAAGCTGCTGCAGCTCCGCAAGCCTTTCGTTTATCAACGGTTTTCGCCCTTGGGGCCGATATAGTTCCGTTTTTCTTTTTTCAAGTTCGCTTTCAATTTGATTAAGCGGCAATTGGCCAGGCAGGCTTGTTCCAAGCAAAAATCGATTTAGATCGTCTTCAGCAAGTTTTTCCATTTCCCGCAAATGTTCCAATCGCGTCGCAAACAACTGTCTGAAAAGCGGCCGATCGATTTTTTGAAGGATGCCATGCAGCTGCTTGTCATCCAATGTTTCGTCATTTAAATAAATGCGAGATTCTTCAGGCTCTCGCCCTCTGACCCGTTCAATCGCCAACGTCCCATAATTGTGCAAATGGACAGCCAGCATGCCGCCGTGAACGCCGCCTGATTTTGGCGCATAATGCAGCTTTCGCTTTTGGCGGCTTGCAAATCCAAACAGCATCGTTTCAATAAACGACAGCAATGTGGATTTCCCCGCTTCATTTTTTCCATGGATCACATGCAATCCTGAGCCAAGTTCAAGTTCAACATTTTGCAAAAATCCATAGCCGTATATGATCAGCTTTTCAATTTTCATTTTTCGTACTCCTTCATAATCTGGGTAAGCAAGAGCCGTTCAGCGTTTTCAAGCAGCGCTTGCTTTTCCTTTTCTGAGAAAGCTTGTACGAATGAACGGGCATGCCGGTTCTTAAAAAGCGGTTCAAAGGCTTCATCAAAATCGTCATACCGATCGATGGCTTGAATCAGTTCGCCGACGATATCGCTGCGATTTCGAAGTGCTTCGCGATTCCAGCCGCCTGTCGTATGGACGCTCATACCCACTATCCAGACGAAAGGATCCCGCGCATCTTCTTCGTCATTGGCAGCCCACAGCAAATCGTCCCGCTCTTCAAAAGACTGCAATCGTTCATTCAACACGCCGCTGCCGACAAAGCGAACATGAACAAAGGTATTTTTTTTTCGATGCCGTTCTTTTCGCTGTTTGATGTTTTCCAGCAGATCATCAAACGTCTGAACGCCGGTAATATCGATCTGTTCTTCACGCCAAACAATATCTGCGGTCGGAACAAAGGTAATGGAAGGAGGATCCACTTTTGAAAGCGTGGCAAGCACACAGCCTTTCTCGCCTAATTCTTTTCGATGCATGCCTTGAATATTTCCTGGATAAACAATCGGCGGTTCGTCTGCGAGCGTCTGCCGTTTATGAATATGCCCGAGCGCCCAATAATCAAACCCTTTTTCCTTGAGTTTGCGGACCGAAAAAGGAGCGTAAGGATCATGTCCGGTCTGGCCGTCAGCATGTCCATGCAGCATCGCGATATGAAAATCGCCGCTGCCCGTTTTTATAAATTCCTCGCTTTTATCCATTTCGATCGCCTTTTTTGCATAGCTGAATCCATAGATATTCACAACGTGCCCCTTTTTCGTTGTATAGGCCTCAACGGATACGGTTTCATTATTAAAAACAGTCACGTTATCCGGCCATTGGAAAAAATGATTTTTTCCTGCAATTGGATCGTGGTTGCCATAGCATAAAAACACATGGATGCAATGGCGTTTCAACCTTTCCATTTGCTTTCGAAAACGATAATGCGTCCGCAAACTGACATCATTTGAATCAAAGACATCGCCGACGAAAAGCACAAAATCAACATCTTGTTCAATTGCGATGGAAACCAGCCGTTCCAATGACCGATCAGCGCTTTCGACAACACGCTTATAAATGTTTTCCGGCAATTCCCGCAAACCAGCAAACCCCCGGCCAAGATGCAAATCAGCGCTATGAATGAAAGAAATCGACATCAGCTTCCACTCCTGTCATTATCATTCTATTCTAGCATACATAGGAGCAAATGTTCTGTTATATTCATTTTATGATGGCAAAAATCTTTAAATTGTGCTATTTTTTTGTTAGTGGAATAAAAAGGAGGAAGATGCTTCGTGAAAGACTATGTCGCAACTGCGTTCAGCAAAACAGGAGAAAAACTTTTTGAAGAACGTTTTGAAGCCGCAAATGATAAAGAAGCGAGGACAAAAGGGAAAATCCTGCTGGAAGAAAACGGATGCGGCAATATTACACATCGAATCACATCAAGCGCTGGAAAACTGATCGGATTCCACCGTTAAAAATCATTCAAAAGCGAGTGGGAGCTGCTCACCCACTCAACCTGCTTCACCAAATGGCTTCTCGATTTACCGATGCGCTTCGCCCGAAGAGCTGCCGACAATTCAAAACCAATCAATTATTTAAACAATTTTCATAATATTAAGAATTATTGCGTTCCTTTGTTAATACTAACAATTTTATTCTTGTTCGAATCATTTTTGCATGCTGGCTATCTGGTGATTATCAGCCGGGGGAAACTGGGCATAACGGATTGAAACGGAGTGAATCGCCACAAGTTTTGCCTAAATAAACATATAGAACAGGCGAGAAGGATGAGGGAAGGATCCCCACCGCCACTCGCCTGTTTTCATTGCGTCTGCTGCTTATGTTTTTCAAGCTCTTCTTCTTTGATTTTCCGGCGCAAAATTTTGCCGACCGCTGTTTTGGGAAGTTCTTTTCTAAATTCAACAATTTTCGGCGCTTTATAAGCTGCCATATTTTGTCTGCAATATTCGATCATTTCTTCTTCCGTTACAGACTTGCCTTCTTTCAGCACAATGACAGCTTTCACCGTTTCGCCGCGATATTTGTCAGGAACGCCAACGACAACGGCTTCTTGAACCGCAGGGTGTTCATAAATCACTTCCTCGACATCACGCGGATAAATATTGTAACCGCTTGCAATAATCATATCTTTTTTGCGGTCGATGATATACAGATACCCGTCTTCATCCATCTTTCCAATGTCGCCCGTATAAAGCCAGCCGTCTCGAAGCGTTTGCTCTGTTTCATCAGGCATATTCCAATAGCCTTTCATCACTTGCGGCCCTTTAATAATGATTTCACCCGCTTCACCGATTGGCATTTCTTTCGTGCCGGTTTCAAGGTCGACAATTTTATAATCCGTTGATGGAACGCCAATTCCAACACTGCCAGGCTTTCGTTCGCCAAAAATCGGGTTGCAGTGCGTCGTCGGCGACGACTCCGTCAACCCATAGCCTTCTAAAACCTTCGAACCGGTTTTTTCTTCAAATTCGCGCATGCTTTCAACAGGCATCGGCGCACTTCCACTGTTGCATCTGCGAATGCTGTCAATCCCATATTTATGCGCTTCAGGATGGTTTGTGATCGCAATGTACATCGTCGGAACGCCAGGAAAAGTCGTCGGCTGCTCGCGCTTGATCGTTTCCAACACTTCTTGCAGCTCAAATCGCGGCAGTAAAATATTTGCAGCTGCTGTATAAATCGATAAATTCATGCAGCTTGTCATTCCGTACACGTGGAAAAGCGGGATGACCGAAAGCACGCGATCTTCTCCGATGTTAAATTCAGGCTTAAAATATTCATACGTTTGAATCACATTGGCAACGAGATTTCGGTGCGTCAGCATCGCTCCTTTGGAGCGTCCTGTCGTTCCGCCGGTATATTGCAGAACCGCGACATCTTCTGCAGGGTCAATCTCCGGCTCTTCAACTTTGCCTGACGACTGCATGACAAATTGTTCAAATGAAATGGCAGGCTCCAAGTCTTTTCCGCTCTCTGGGAAATTTGCCGAAATCACCTTTTTCACAGGGACCTCGTCTTTCACTTGCTTGTAAACTTGCAAAAGCGGTTCATAAATAACTAATGTTTCCGCTCCGGAATCATTTAAAATATGCGTTAAATCACGGCCGACAAGCATGGGGTTGATTTGTGTGACAATGCCGCCAGCCATTAAAATGCCATAATAAGAAATGACATAATGCGGGCAGTTCGGCAGCATAATCGCAACGCGATCGCCTTTTTTTAATCCGTTTGCTTGAAGGGCCGATGCAAACATCGCTGCATATTGCAGCACTTCGCGATAAAGCATTTTTCGTGTATAAAATGAAATCGCTTCGTTGTCTGGATACTTTTCTGCTGTATTTTTTAGCAGTTGATAAAGAGGAATATTCGGGATTTCAACTTCTTTGGAGATGTCATCTGGGTAAAGTTTCAGCCATCGCTTGTCTGATGCTTCCATTTTCTCTGCACCCTTTCTGTATTAAGATGAACTATCATTACTATTATATTATTAAAGCGCTTACATGTTTGCAAGTTTTTTTTTGAGCTTATGAAAACATAAAGAGGCTTCCATAAAAAAACGCCCCCTCCAAGCATCACATCTCAGAGGGAACGGATTTGTACGCGCAACTGCTTTCGAAACACTTCTTTCATCATATAGGCAACCCCATTTTGGTCATTGCTGCGTGTTATCCAATCTGCATGCTGCTTCACTTCAGACGGTGCATTGCCCATTGCAACCCCCAGCCCAGCCAGTCGAATCATGTCAATGTCAGCTTCCGAATCGCCGACAGCGACGATTTCTTCTTGAGAAACGCCAAAATGCTCAGCTAATTTTAATAACGCGCGCCCTTTTGAAACAGTTCGCCTGACGATTTCCAAGCGCTTCTCATCGTACAAATTCACATCAACATTTGGGAAGCGAACGCCAACAGCTTTCTGCAGCACTTGCGCTTCGAGCCGATCGCGGGCAAAAGCTTCAATTTGAAGAGGGGATACCGGCTTTTCATTGACATATTCATTCAATTCATCTGTAAAATTTATCGGATAAAAAATCGGATCGCCGATAGTCATTCTTGCGATAATCTCTTGATTTTGCTTCACCCGATTGGCTAATGAAAACCGTTCATGCTTAATCCGGACGTGGCATTCATTGTTCTCAAGCAATTTCGTAATCCCATCGACTTCTTGTTCAGAAATCCGTTCAACGAGCCAAGGATTGTCAATATCCTTTGCTGCAAAAGCGCCATTATGCGCGATTAAAATCGAATCCATTTTTAGCGCCTTCGCAATTTTTTTTGCTGATGAAAAATGCCGCCTCGTCGCCAGCGTCACATAAACCCCTTTTTGTTTTACATACTCGATCGCTTCTTTTACCGATTTATCCAAGCGATGATTCGAACGCAAAATCGTCCCATCCACATCAAGGACTAACAATCGATAAACCATATAAACAAACCTCCTTTCACCAAAACTTTATGAAAAAAGGTTTGTCCAATATACCTCTATCCGTCATTTCTTATAAACTCATGCAGAACAAGCAAAACGCCATCTTTAATCAGCTGATGCAAACATCGATGATTTTTTGTTCAAAAATCGTGCGCAGAAATC
>CALKAO010000044.1 GCA_937983115.1 uncultured Caryophanales bacterium | reverse complement strand
ATCATTCGGAAGGAATAAGTTTACTTTTCTCCCACAAACATTTTACTCATACAATGAAAATGTCTTAAACGTCTTTGATATTGTCATATTGTAACGCGTCTGTGAAAATGTCACTATGGAACAATTGAACAGAAAAGGATTAAAGCGTTACAAAGTCATTAGTCATTTGATCCAAAGTTATATTTCAGGAGGTAAAGCTGCTGAATTGCTCTCATTAAGCACACGCCAGGTTTATCGCCTAAAAAACGTGTACTAGAAGAGGGGGAAACTGGAGTTATTCATAAAATATAGAGGGCGTAAACCAGCACATGCACTTTCAAAGGAAAAACGACAACATATACTTGAACTTCACCAGAGCGACAAGTATAAAAACTGTAACGATCATCACTTTGCAGAACTTCTTGAAAAGTATGAAGGGATTACGATTAGTCCTTCTACTGTGCGTAGAAACGTTGCAAGATCGCTGGGTTATTGAACTTCGTCTTCGAAATGTTCGCACCATTGATGAAGCAAATCAAGTGTTGCCTGAGCTGGTCAACGAACATAATAAACGATTCGCCGTCAAGCCAAAAGTGGCTGAGAAAGCCTATGTACCGTTAAACGACAAACAGTCTCTTAACCTCATTTTATCGAGACCAGCGTGTGCTAAACCCTGGGGAAACCATTTCTTATCAAAATAAAACTTACAAAGTCGATCGAAAAGAACGAACTGAAATGATTCCAATGAAAACGAAGGTGGAAATTCGTAGAACACTCAATAACAAGTTATTTTGTTTTATAAAGGCCATCATTATCCAATAATCCATTAAAAAAAGTGGACAAATCAAAACCACAAGTCGCATCAAAAAAAGAAAAGACGAGCTCGGAGAGAAAATCTCACAAGCCCGCTGCCAACCATCCTTGGCGACAATACAATCGTACTTCTAGGATAACACAAAAAGTGTAAAAATAGTCATAATTGAAACCAAAAACAATTTCTTCCTTCATCCCTTATAGGCTGAATCGCTTATCTCGCGAATGGAATCAAGAGCGAGCGATAGCGAGGGCTTGCCTTTACCCTTGATGACATGAACGAGATAGCTAACATTACTAATGGGATGAAGGATATTATAAAAGTGACAAAATCACTGACGTTTTACTATGGCATTTTCACTGACGTTTGACACATCTATAATGAAAATCAATTTCTTGTCGGCTATCGAACATTTCGATACAATGGCAATGAGAAGATAAACGTCATCAAAGGGGTAAAAAATGCATATCGCCAAACTATTTGCTAAAAGTTTATATTCTCTCAAGGCAATCTCTTTTTTTCGTTTTCAAAAAATAGAGAAAACGATTAACTATTTGTTTATCCTATCTTTTCTCGTCTCATTGCCCACATTATTTCTTTTTTTCTTTTCTTTTTTTATAAATGGCTTCAGCGAATTCGGCAGCTTGCTGCAAATCCCGACGGCTTCCGAACAAAACATGTCTGACAGCGCAGCTCCAGGCGTCATTCCCATTTTTGTTTTTTTGGCCGTTTTATTTATTATTTTAGGGGTCTCGATGGTTCAATTCATTGCTGTCTCTTTATTGGCAGCTGCAGGCCTTTTCATCAAACGCCTGGCAAAGCGCAGACTTGACTACAAACATTTGTGGAATATGTCAGCGTATGCAGTCACCTTGCCAGCTGTCATCATCGGGCTAAGTGCACTGCTTCCTTTTTCACTGCCGCTTCCGGCTGTTCTCTATTTTCTCCTTTCCTTGGCCATTCTGATTTTAGCGATTCAAAAAGTGCCGATTCCAAAATCAAAAAAGTGAGGCATGTTCCTCACTTTTTTGGCCTCACGACAATTTTCGTTCCGTCAACAGAATCAACATAGACGGATACTCCTTTATCCAGCCATTGCCCCTCTGTAATTGCGCTGTAGGTTTTTCCTTCAATCTCGACAGTGCCAATGGGTCTAAAGATCGTAGCTGTGATGCCTTCTTTCCCAAGCAATTGCAAATATTCTTCATTTATTGAATTGTAGCCCGCTTCGCTTGTTAATTTGTCTTTTAACGCCATTCTTTTCCACATGTTTCGCGGCGGAAAAATTTTTAATAGCAGAAATGACAAGCCAAACCCCGCAATCAGGCCAAAAACAGCCACAACTCCGTATAAGATTGAAGGTGCAGGTACAGCGACAGACAATGCCATAACCCCTAAACCGACGAATGTCAATGTTCCATCGTTTATAAACGCCCCATCAATGATCACCAAAGACAAACCGATGATAAAAACGACTGCAAGCCACAGCATCGATTTGCTTGTTATAAAATAAGAAAAATACGCGGTAAACACCACTAAACCAAGAATAACAAAAATCCCTCTCGCTCTCACAAACAGTTCGCCAAATAAAAACAAAGCCCCCATCGCCACAACAACAAATCCAACGAAAGTCGAATCGAACCATGCCAACCTCAAAGCTCACCCCATTTCGCAAACAAGACCCCACTTGACAAGTGGGGGTTTAATTAAACCAAGATTTAATGCTGTCGATGATGGAAATAACAAAATCAATCACACGCTGAATAAAAGTCTTTGTTTCTTCTCGATTTAAAAATTCATCTAAATTATCTCTAACTTTTTCTAATTGTGATGTCACTTGTTCCCAATCGATATTCAAGTCTTTCATGCGATTGAATAATGAAACAAGCCCATTCAATTCTTCATCTGTCAGCTGAATGCCCAGCTGTTCAGCAATCCGCTTTATCAATTCACGCAGATCTTCTTCGGTTTCTGGCGGATTTTTCGCAATTTCTTCTTTAATGGCTGTCATGAGTTCGCTCGCTTTATCCATTCCAATTTTATCGCCAAGCTCAGCCGTTTTTACCATTTCTTCGTTTGCCACTCGTTTTTGTTCTTCAGGAATTTCGATATCCGCAGAAATTTCATATGCTTTGATAATTCCAGTCAATGCCGCCGTGCCCGACACATCAAATGGCGCCGTGACATAAATGTCGGCATCTTTAACGCCAGCAGTGATTAAGGCGTTCGCATACATTTCATCTGACACCCATGTAATGTGATTCGTTTCAACATTTACTCCTGAACCTTTTTCTCCAATCGTGATTTTTGATGAAGATATGGCGCGCGAACCGATTTGCGCTTTGCTGATCAAGCCGCCTAAATGCTCATGTTCTTCTTTATTTGAAACATAAATAGGCTCTATATCCTCAGATACCCCCATCTCATTGAGAATCTGCTGCTTTTGCTCACGTGTCAAATCTTCGCCTAAAGTGACAATTACTTCTCCAACAGTTGCATCCGCAAATGCGCGGATGGGAAAAACGAATAAAGAAATCGCAAGCGCAATGCATAAGAAGCGTGAAAATCGATTCATTCGTACAGCTCCTTTTCCTATATATTTTAGGATTCCTCTCCACATTTTACCTCAGTTCTGCACAATTTTAAAATCTTTTCTGCATCAATCAATGAGACGGCCCTGTTTATAAAAAAGTTTCGCGTTTCTTCATAATCTTTCTAGGACAAGCATAAGATATACCACGATTTTTTGAATGGCAGGGAAAACGATATGAAAAAGGTTTTCATTTTTTTGCTGTTATGTTTAATTGCTTATACGTCCTATTTGGATTTGTCCAAGGGTACTTTGCATCTTCATGATGCAAAAAATAAAGATGCCGTTCCTCCGATTCCTTATGAAGAAATCACGGTTCATCCCGGCGAAACAGTTTTGTCTGTTCTTGAACGCACGCATGGAACCTTGCCCGTTTCCATTGATCAGGCGCTTCAGGATTTTGCTGCGCTGAATCCTGAAATTGATCCGATGATGATTGAAGCGGGAAACAGCTACAAATTTCCGCTCTACGATAATGGCTCAAATTAGACTTTAACTTGCCAATTATTTAAATCACTTGATACAATATAATGAGACCATTTAACACACTTGTTTAAAAGCTGTCAAAAAAATCTTGGTGCTGCATGATTCGTCATTTTTGTTTTTTGGACAGCTTTTTGCAATTAAAGGAGCGATACACGATGCGTGAGATCACTCACCGCACGAAAACCCGCCCAGTAAAAGTTGGAAATTTAATTATTGGCGGCAACGATCAAGTCGTTGTTCAGAGCATGACAACAACCAAAACACACGATATTGAAGCAACGGTCGCTGAAATCAACCGTTTGGAAGAAGCAGGATGCCAATTGATTCGCGTCGCATGTCCAGACATGCGGGCAGCCGAAGCCATCCCTGAAATTAAGAAAAGAATTCGCATCCCTCTCGTTGTCGATATTCATTTTGATTACCGCCTTGCTTTAAAAGCAATTGAGGGCGGCGCTGATAAAATTCGCATCAACCCTGGAAATATTGGCAAGAGAGAAAGAGTCGAAGCTGTCGTTCAAGCTGCAAAGGAAAAAGGGATTCCAATTCGAATCGGAGTGAATGCCGGTTCGCTTGAAAAGCAAATATTGGAAAAATACGGCTACCCTACGGCTGATGGCATGGTGGAAAGCGCACTTCATCATATAAAAATTTTAGAGGATTTAAATTTTCACGATATTATCGTTTCTTTAAAAGCTTCTGATGTGAAATTGGCGATTGAAGCTTATGAAAAAGCGGCAAAAGCCTTTGACTATCCGCTGCATCTTGGCATCACTGAATCTGGCACACTTTTTGCCGGAACCATTAAAAGCGCAGCCGGTCTCGGCGCGCTCTTATCAAAAGGAATTGGAAACACAATAAGGATTTCGTTAAGCGCCGATCCAGTAGAGGAAGTAAAGGTTGCGCGTGAATTGTTGAAAACTTTCGGACTTGCCGCAAATGCAGCGACGTTAATTTCCTGTCCGACATGCGGACGAATTGAAATTGATTTAATTAAAATCGCTAATGAAGTTGAAGAATACATTTCAACGATTAAAGCCCCGATTAAAGTGGCAGTGCTCGGTTGTGCAGTCAACGGCCCGGGCGAAGCGAGAGAAGCGGATATCGGCATTGCCGGCGCAAGAGGCGAAGGGCTTCTTTTCCGCCACGGAAAAATTATCCGCAAAATCCCGGAAGATAAAATGGTCGAAGAACTTAAAAAAGAAATTGATAAATTAGCGGCAGAACATGAAGCGAAGCTTGCTTCTCAAAATTAAAAAACAGGGCGTCCCATGAGAGGGACCCCTGTTTTTTTAAAGATACGGAGAGAGAAACAAGCTGGCGATGATTGAAATCGAACCAAGAGCAATCGCCCAGTTTCCCATTGTCTTTGCATCACGGTTTCTTGCATAGATGCCCGCAATAATCCCAGCAGCTCCTAAAATGATTGGCATAATTAAAAGTGAAAGGATTGACAAAACGAGCGCAAAGATGCCGATGCTTCTTTTTGCGTCAATCTGCCTGTTTTCAGGCTGTTCCTCTGCTAACGGTTTCCCTTCACTGCTTCTTTCACGTTCAATCGGAACAACCTCTGCCGCTGTTTCTTCTTGATAGCGATCCAGCTGTTCAAAGGTTTGATTTGAACGCCGATTATCATGTTGATCTGCCATTGCAATCCCTCACCTTCTTAAAATTAGGAGCAGTTATAGTATGAACATTCTCCATCCATCCTTATAGATGCCAATCGTTGCGTGATAAGAGAAGCAATGGCTGCTATGCATTAATTTGACAGCGGCAGCTGGATCGTAATTTTTGTCCCTTTATTTTCAATGCTGTCAATAATGAATTCGCCATCGTGTTCTTTAATGATTTTTTTACACATCGGAATGCCGATGCCCGTTCCCGTTTCTTTCGTTGTATAAAAGGGGCTTCCTAATGATTCCATTACATGTTCGCTCATTCCTGGCCCATTATCCTCGATAAGCATTATGAAATTATTGTTGTCATCTTTTCCCGCATGCAGGCGAAAAAAGCGGTTTTTCGTTTTTTCTTCATATGCTTCAATCGTATTTCTCAGCAAATTCAGCATGACTTGTTTAATCATGCTTTCATTCACATATAAATACCCATCATTATTATGTAATTTATAATCAAAATTTATCCCGTGAAGCAGGCATTCTGATTGAATCAAGGCTTTGATGGAATCTAATAAATCGGCAGGCTTCAAATGTTTTTTTTCAACTTTTTTCCGCGATATCGAAAGAAAATCCTCAATAATTTGATTCATTCTGCTAATTTCTGACAAAATGGTATCGTAATATCGGCTAAAATTTTCTGTAATCTTTGACAATTGAATAAATCCTTGAATGACAGACAGCGGGTTTCTCAATTCATGGGCGACGCCTGCTGCTAAATACGAAACCGATTCCAATTGCATTTTTTGCAGCAGCAGCTCCTCATGATTTTTTTCGTGCGTGCGATCTTGAATTGCGATTAAAATTTTTTCATCGTTTAATTTTTTGGCTTGTATGTAGTACGTTTTTTTATCATCCCATATGCTTGACACCATTTTGTTTTGATGGCTCGCTTCTTTAAGCAAAGAATCTATAGTGTGCGCCAGCGGATGTTCATGAAAAAGAACATCGATTAATTGGCCTTCCCATGTTTCTTTATCCCCTAATTCAAACATAGCTGCCGCTAAATGATTGCATTCCGTCAACGCTCGGTTGCGGACAATCAAGCACGAGATTTTTAAATCTGAAAAAAAATCATTTTCATCTGTGCTTGTTAATTGAAG
This sequence comes from uncultured Caryophanales bacterium, assembly GCA_937983115.1. Lineage (GTDB taxonomy): Bacteria > Bacillota > Bacilli > Bacillales > UBA6769 > Pueribacillus. The sequence goes on along the minus strand of CALKAO010000044.1, from coordinate 1,977 downwards.
CAGCTTTGAATCCATTCATGATCTCCTCCCCCTTAACGGCATGACCAAATGTTTTCAGGAAGATCGGCTTCGTCGATGAACATTTGTTATCTCTATTATACAAAATTTTCTATTATTGAAAATATTTATTTTGTTCTGCCGACACGAATCATGCCCGCTTTCATATTGTATGTTAAAGCGAGGTGAATGTATGAACAGTGCTTTCATTCAGCAAATTGTAAATCACAAAATTAATCAAATTACGCCGAAAGAATTGGTTCAATTAGCTTCCAGCCAAGGAATTCGCATTTCTAGAAACGAGGCGCAGCGCGTCATACAAATCTTAAGAAATGAAAAATTTAATATCACAAATAAAAAACAAATCAACCGCTTGCTTTTAAAAATAAAAAAAGAAGTCAATCCTGCTGCCATGCAGCAAGTGGAACGTCTTTTTTCAACATATTATAAAAAACTAACCGATCCATAAGAACGATCGGTTAGTTTTCTTATTGCTGCACGACAAGTTCTTTTAAATTGCTTTCAAAGGTCTGATTGCGCAGCATTTCAATTTCAAACTTATAGGGCGGTTTTCGATTGTTTTTATCTTCGCCAACATACGGCGTTTCCAATATTTTCGGAATTTCCTGCAGCTGAGGGTGGTGAACGATATAATTCAGGGCATCAAAGCCGATATGCCCAAAACCAATATTTTCATGCCGATCTTTTTGAGAGCCTCTCGGATTTTTGCTGTCATTAATGTGAAGGACCTTCAGCCTCTCAATCCCAATGATTTTATCAAATTCATTTAACACGCCGTCAAAATCTTCAACGATGTTATAGCCGGCATCGTGGGTATGGCACGTGTCAAAGCAGACGGTTAAATGTTCGTTATGTGTCACGCCGTCAATAATTTTTGCCAGTTCATCAAACGTTCTTCCGCATTCTGATCCTTTTCCCGCCATCGTTTCCAAAGCAATGCTGACGTTTTGTTCGTTTTGCAACACTTCATTCAAGCCTTCAATTATTTTTTTTATTCCTGCGTCTGGACCTGCACCGACATGCGCGCCCGGATGCAAAACAATTTGCTTAGCGCCAATCGCTTCTGTTCTTTCAATTTCAGATTTCAAAAAATCAACGCCTAAACGAAACGTTTCCGGTTTTTTCGTATTTGCAATATTAATAATGTAGGGAGCATGAACAATCACTTCCTGTATTCCGTGTTCTCGCATATGCGCTTTGCCTGCTTCAATATTCAATTCTTCAATGGGTTTTCTTCTTGTGTTTTGAGGTGCGCCGGTGTAGATCATAAATGCATTTGCACCGTACGAAACGGCTTCTTCACTAGAAGCAAGCAGCATTTTTTTTCCACTCATTGAAACATGTGAACCGATTTTTAGCATGTTATCTTTCCCCTTCTTACTTCCGTTTTTTCGTTCGTTTTGCCAGTTTTCCGCGCCATTTTTTCTTATAGCCCGGTTTTATTTTTTTCGGTTTTGGCAGGATGATTTCAGCCTTTTCTTTTTGTATCGGCTTGCGGCGCTTTCGAGGTGAAATCTTCACCCACTCCCCATTTTTTACATCAACATGCTGAAAAGAGATTCCCCGATTCTCCAATGCGCGTATTTTGCGTTCATCTTCGTTCCGGTAAATCGTTATCGCTTGTCCGCTTGCGCCGGCTCTTCCTGTTCTTCCGACGCGATGAACAAAAAAATCAAGTTCTTCAGGAAGCTCGGCATTGATGACATGGCTGATCCCTTTAATATCAATTCCTCTTGAAGCCAAATCAGTAGCAACAATGTATTCACATTCCAGCCGTTCAATCCGTTTCATCGCCTGTTTACGCTCGCGCGGGGTTAAACCGCCATGCAGCCGCTCCGCTCGGAAGCCTGTTTGAACAAGCCGTTCATGCAGTTCATCGACTTTTGATTTTGTATTTGCAAACTCTAGAGCTAAATAAGGATTGATCACTCGAGTAATGTCAATAAGCAACTGATGCAA
>CALKAO010000043.1 GCA_937983115.1 uncultured Caryophanales bacterium | reverse complement strand
ATCCAAATCATGCAATTTGACATACATCAAAATTACTTCTAACGTACAATGAATGAGCGGACAAATTTTAATCGCTTTAAATTTTTCATCTTTATTAATAAAATTCGTTTTTCTTCTCAATGTTGACTGTTCCCGGCGAATGCCGGAAATCCAAGCAGGAACTTCATCCAACGCCTCAGCCAATGGTTCAACTTTTCGAATGCTGCAGCATTGATTGGGGTCTATTTCCCACAATCGTTCGCCAAAAGCAGCCGCTTGTTCTGCAAGCGAGATCTTCGGCTTTACTTTTTGTATATGCATCGAAGGATAGCGTTGTTTCACGTTTTCAATCAAATTGTACGTTTCTTCAAAGTGCAAATCCGTATCTAAAAAAATCACCCGGACATCTTTTTTCACTTTGCTGATCAAGTCAATCAGCACGATGCCTTCAATGCCAAAACTGCATGCATAGACCAAATCATCGCCATACGTTCGAAACGCCCACTTCAATATATCCAGACTGTCTTTAAAACTTTTTTCAATTTCTCTTGCTTTTTCTTCATTCCACGCATCATACGTTAAAACGGCACTCATTGAAATCCCCTTTCCAACGATCCAAATGCAAACGATAGACTGACATATACTATTAAATGAATGCCCATAATGTTCCACGACATTCCTGATTTAAGCTGCTGCAGGCATCGATCAAAAAAAGAGGAGAGAATGCACGCATTCTCTCCCCTTAGCTTTGTGCGGCCAAATGGTCTTTCAATTGTTCGCGCAATTCGCGCTTTAAAAATTTCCCGACCGATGTTTTTGGAATGGCATCCATAAAAATGACATCATCTGGAAGCCACCATTTCGCAAAATTTGGTTCAATAAACTTCAAGATGTCTTCTTTCGCCACTTTCCCTTTAAATTCATCTTTTAAAACAACGGCTGCGACTGGACGTTCTTGCCAGCGTGGGTGCGGAACCGCAATGACGGCCGCTTCAAACACGGCTTCGTGAGCCATGATTGCATTCTCCAAATCTACCGAAGAAATCCATTCACCGCCGCTTTTCACAAGATCTTTCGTGCGATCAACGAGTTTGATAAAACCTTCCTCATCGATCGTGGCAATGTCGCCCGTATGCAGCCATCCATCCCGAACGGCTTCTGCCGTTTTTTCCGGATCCTTGTAATAATGGTCCGTAATCCAAGGGCCGCGCAGGAGCAGTTCGCCCATTTCTTTTCCGTCCCAGGCCACTTCTCCGTTTTCATTGACCACTTTTGCTTCCACTCCAGGCGCAGCAAGCCCTTGCTTAGCGCGAAACTCTAATTTTTCTTCATACGGCAAATCTTGCTGGTAGCTTTTTAAACGCGCAACCGTCGCAAGCGGACTCGTCTCCGTCATACCGTAGGCATGCAAAAACGGAATCTTATGTTTTTCTTCATAGGCGCGGATGAGGCTTAATGGAGCTGCAGAACCGCCGCAAATCACTCTCGTCAAGCTCGACATGTCGTAGTCGCCCGATTCAATTTCTTGAAGCACTCCAAGCCAAATTGTCGGAACTCCTGCTGTAACGGTGACTTTTTCAGATTCGATCAACTCAACCAATATTTTTGGAGTAAAATTCGGCCCCGGCAGCACTTGCTTCGTTCCAAACCATACAGCCGAAAACGGCATTCCCCATGCATTGACATGGAACATCGGAACGACGGGCATCGCCACATCCGATTCGGAAAGCGCCAGCATATCCGCCAGCCCGACCGCCATGCTGTGAAGCACGATGCTGCGGTGCGTGTAAAGAACCCCTTTCGGATTCCCTGTCGTTGCCGACGTATAGCACATTCCAGCGGATTCATTCTCATCGAGATCATCAGGAAATTGATAATGCTCGTCGCCTTCTTTTAAAATCTCTTCATAATGATAGGCAGGTTCGAGCGCTGTTTCAGGCAATTCTTTGTTATCCGTTAAAATCACAAATGCTTTCACGGAAGGAATGCCATCTTTGATTTGTTCAATTATCGGAACCAAGCCTTCGTCAATGAGAAGCACTTTGTCTTCTGCGTTATTAATGATGTAGGTTAAATGTTCCTTAGACAGGCGGATGTTAATCGTATGCAATACGGCTCCCATGCTTGGTATCGCAAAATATGCCTCCAAATGGCGATGATCGTTCCATGCGAGTGTGCCGACGCGATCCCCTCTTTTTACGCCAAGTTTTTCCAATGCGCTTGCCAGCCGTCTCGTCCGCTTTCCGTATTCTCCATACGTATATCGGTGAATTCCCGCAGCCGTTCGCGATACGATTTCTTTTTTCGGAAAATACTTTTCTGCTCTTTCCAACATTTTGTCCAGCGTAAGCTGTGTGTCCATCATCGTTCATTACCCCCTATTGATGATTTGTCTGCCTTTTGGTGAAAGGCATCATTAAATGCATAAAAATTTTATCGTCTTGGATAAGACGGAATAGCGGCATTTTTAAAATTTTTAATTTAACTTAGAGTTTTAAGTTTTTTGCGATAATTGTCTTCATAATTTCATTCGATCCTGCATAAATCGACATGACCGGAATGTCACGAAAACGCCTGGCAATTTCATATTCTTCCATATACCCATAGCCGCCATGAAGCTGCATGCATTCCGATGCAATCGTTTTTGCCATATTTGTAATCCACCATTTTGCCATGGAAACTTTCGTTGTTACATCTTCGCCGGCAAGATGTTCGGCAATTAGCTGATCGAGAAATGAACGGCTCACTTCAATTTGGGTTGCCATCTCAACGATTTTAAACTGCGTATTTTGAAATTTGCTGATCGGCTGCCCAAACGCTTCACGGCTTTTTACATAATCAATCGTTTGTGAAAGCATCACTTCGGAAGATACTTGTGCAGCGATTGCAACGATAAGACGTTCTTGCTGAAGTTTTTCCATCATATATTTAAAGCCTTCACCTTCTGCGCCAATTAAATTTTCTGCCGGAACCCGGCAGTCTTCAAAAATCAATTCAGCGGTGTCTTGGGCATGCAGGCCAACTTTATCCAGTTTTCTGCCCCGGGAAAAACCTGGCGCTCCCCGCTCGACAGCAATCAGGCTAATGCCTTTATGCTTTGGAACCGCATCCGGGTCTGTTTTGCAGGCAATAATGACTAGATCCGCGTGAATGCCATTTGTAATGAAAGTTTTTTGACCATTGATGATATAGTCCTCACCGTCTTTCACCGCAGTCGTTTGGATGTTCGCTAAATCTGAGCCCGTTCCCGGCTCTGTCATGCCGATCGCTGTAATGATTTCACCTGTGGCGCACTTTGGCAGCCAGCGCTTTTTCTGCGCTTCGGTCCCATATGCTGCAATATAGGGAACAACGATATCGCTGTGCAAACCGATGCCAACAAGGCTGGAGCCAACACGTTCCAATTCTTCATTGATAACGACGTTGAATCCCCAATCTGCATTGAATCCTCCATATGATTCATCAAGATCCGGGCAAAGATAGCCTCGTTCGCCCATCTTCAGCCAAAAATCCCGCGGAATCATTTTATCTTTTTCCCACTGCTCATAATAGGGAACGGCTTCTTTCTCTAAAAATTTTCGCAAAGCCTGGCGGAAAATCTCATGTTCGTCTGTTAAATAAAGATGCTTCACGATTTCCCCTCCATTTTGAATTTGTCCAACACAACCTTACAAACTGAGCAGTCATTCAATTTCTTTTATTGTAAACGCTATCATTTCACTCGTCAATATGCGATTTTGTGTCTCATTTCCCAACTTTTCTCATCCATAAAACGAGGATTCTATAAAGCGATGAATGCCTGGAAACACATTCATTAAACTTTGAATCTATGAATCTCCAATGAAATGAATTCCTGATAAGGATTGACGATTGAATGGCTGATGTCAATCATGCATATAGCAGCAGCGGCATTCATTGCATGCATCCAATATGCTTCCCGTTTGCTTCCAGCAAGGGGATGCACGGGGCACGCATACAGTTTCAGGCAATGTTTAAATGTGCATCAATCACCAGCAATAAATTTTGCTCCTTTTTCATTTTATTTTTCAATGCGCTTCTTCATGTTTCCGGTTTCTGCACCCGTTTCTTCCCGATTCACGCTCCCTCTTTCCATTTCAATGCCAAACAATTCCTTTAAATAAGGATTTAAAAACACATGATTTGGGTCAAGCTGTTTCCGAAGCGCGAGAAACGCTTGCAGTTTTGGATACAATTTCTGCAACTGCTCAATGCTGGCATGATGCATTTTCCCCCAATGCGGCCGCCCAGCGTAAGTTTGCATGATCTTTTCCATCTCGCGAAAATAATTTTCATATGGCATGCCTTTATACATATGAAAAGCGATATAAGCAGAATCTCGTTGATACGATGGACTCAGCCAAATGTCATCCGCTTTCGCCATCCGGCATTCAATTGGAAAATGGACGGCATAATTGTTTTTCTCCATCGTTAAGCGTATGTCGCGCAGCGCATCACGAAAATTGCGCAGAGGAATGGCATATTCCATTTCACGAAAGCGAACAAGGCGAGGCGTGGCAAACAATTGATGGCTATAAGCTGAAATGGCCGAAGTTCCAACCCCGATTGCTGACAATCGGCTGAATGGCCTGCTCATTTTCGGAACGATGCGGCATGCTTCGGATACGAACCAAAACAAATAGTTCTCCAAAACTAAATTTTTAAACCAATAGAGACCTGTTCGTTGAGGGCGATCGTCTGTGATGTTCATCGTTTTCACTTGTACAAGATCGGAATAGGGAAACATGAAAAATTCAAAATGCCGATGCGAATCAATGAGTTCATACAATTGCTCTTCCAGCATATAATAGGGAAGCTTATAGCTTTTAAATGCGTAAACAGGGCTTTTTATCAGTTTAAGGGTTACTTTCACGACAATCCCGAGCATACCCAGCGAGACAAGGCTCGCTTTAAATGTATCCGGATTTTCTTTCTCTGAAAAAACAAGCAGTTCACCTTGTGCGGAGACGAGAACAAGTTCAATCACTTGCGTTGCGATGCTGCCAAACTGAATCCCTGTTCCGTGCGTTCCTGTTGAAATCGCGCCTGCAATGGTTTGAACATTAATGTCTCCGAGATTTTCTTGGGCATAGCCGCGTTTGCCTAAAGCTTCGCCAAGCTCTTTTAATCTCGTTCCTGCATAAACCGTCGCGGTATTTTCCAATTCATTGATTTTTTCAATGCCGGTTAATCGATCCAGCGACACGAGCCATTCATCCGTTTCCACCAGTTTTGCAAACGAATGGCCCGCACCGGCCACTCGAATCGTTTTTTTCTGTTCATTCGCTTGTTTGACAAGCAAACGCACTTCTTCAATGGAAGAGGGAAAAAATATCCGCTCAGGCCGGCTTTCACTCGTATGCGCCCAATTTCGCCACTTCTTGCGCTCCAACGCTGCGATTTTCATAAAAAGGACACCCCCTCGCCGCGATACGTTTTATAGCGTTTGACAATTTCATTTTCGCGAAAACAGATGATTTCATTAAAACGCTCGCAAATTTCTCCCGCTTTTGCATGGCGAAAAACAATCGGATCACCAATGTTTAATTCAGTCTGTTTATACAACACGGGCGTTTGCACTTCTCCGGCGCCCTCAAATTTCAATAATTCGCCATTTGGAGGATTCACCGGCCGCGGGACTTTATCCTTTCCATGCGGGCCGCTCGCAATATATCCGCCGCCAAGACACGTATAAATGCCTGGGCCGGGCTTGCGAACAATCGAAAGAGCAAAATATAAAGAAGGCTTGTATTGAAAATCGCGATAATGATCAAACAACAGCGGGGAATAAAAACCCGAGCCGACGGTTACTTCGGTAACGACATTTTCAGACGCAGTCGTATGCAAACTTCCGGTGCCGCCGCCATTGACAATATCCAGCGAAAAACCAGCTTCATGCAATGCTTGCACAACCGCTTTTCTGCGCTGGGCCACTTCTCTTCCCGACTTTTTTTTCAAAAATTGGACAAGCCGATTTTTCAATGCCTGCTCCGGAAGATGATCCCTGATGCCGGCAATTTGCGCTTCATAGCCCATAATTCCTTTAAGTTCAATCCGTTCGGCTTGTTTAATTTTCTCAGCCAGCTTCAACACCGATTTTTCATCTTTTAATGGTGAACGCCTGACTCCAAAATAAAGCATAGGAAACATCGAGCTCATGTCTAATCAATGCAGACCAAAAATTTCCCATGCGTTTCGCTTGCAATCTGCTCGAGAAAATTTATATGCTCAATGGCATCGACCATGCAAATGATCGTTTTTCCTTCCGATGTCAACAAAGAGATTTCCCGCAGCGCCTCGATGTCCCAACACGGATAGCCGAGCAGCAAGTCGTCAAAGCCTATCCCTGCAAGAAATGCCGCTTCTTTTGGACTGAAACACATCAAACCTTGAAACGTTGAATCCGACTCTAAAATCCGCTGGATGACATCAACCGATCGGATCGATTTTGTTGCAATGCGAATCTTTTTGCCTTTCGCTTGAGCAGCAATTTGTCTGCAATTTTCGTCAAATGCTTCTAAATCAAGGAATAACGCCGGAAGTGACACTTGTTTTGCGATCGCAGCAATCATTCCTTCTCCCCCTTTTTTATGCTTTCTATTCCATTGGCGCCATTATTTTGATTATAAACATACTTTCTTGATTTGTTAAAATAATTTAGAATATAATGATAATATAATCAATTAACGGATAAAGGAGAGTGTCAATCATGAGAGAAGCGGTCATTGTGGAAGCGGTGCGAACGCCGGTAGGACGAAGAAACGGTGCTTTAAGCCAGATTCGTCCTGATGAACTGGCAGCCATTGTTTTAAATGAACTCGTCAATCGCACAGGAATATCTCCTGACATCATTGATGATGTTATTTTGGGCTGCGTATCCCAAGTCGGCGAACAAGGCGGATGCATCGCCCGCATAGCATCATTGATTGCTGGACTTCCCATTGAAGTTCCTGGAACGACGATCGATCGGCAATGCGGGTCAAGCCAGCAAGCCGTTCATTTTGCCTCACAGGCGATCATTAGCGGAGACATGGATGTTGTCATTGCGGGCGGAATTGAAAGCATGTCAAGAGTGCCCATGGGTTCAAGCATGAAAGGGGCTGCTTACAGTGAAAAACTCACTTCCCGCTATGAAGTCATCAATCAAGGCTTGTCAGCAGAGCGAATTGCTGAAAAATGGGGCTTTGATCGAACGACATTAGACGAGTTTTCTGTTGAAAGCCATCGAAAAGCTTACAAAGCGCAGCAAGAAGGCCGCTTTGAAAAAGAAATTGTGCCGATTGACGTCACGCATCCAGACGGCACAAAAACAACCGTTAAACATGACGAAGGCATTCGTCCGGACACGTCCGTTGAAGTGCTCTCCGGTTTAAAACCCGCTTTTAAAGAAGACGGACTCATTCACGCTGGAAACTCCAGTCAAATCAGTGATGGCGCTTCCGCCCTTTTAATCATGTCTCGTGAAAAAGCAGAACAGCTGGGGCTAAAGCCTCGCGCTCGTGTGCTCGCCCGCACAGTCGTCGGTTCTGATCCAACGCTTATGTTGACCGGTCCGATCCCTGCAACCAAAAAAGCATTGGAAAAAGCTGGACTGACCATTGATGACATCGATCTATTTGAAGTGAACGAAGCGTTCGCACCTGTCCCTCTCGCTTGGCTAAAAGAAACGGGCGCCGATCCAGACAAACTGAATCCTAACGGCGGAGCCATTGCGCTTGGGCATCCGCTGGGCGCAAGCGGAGGCCGCCTCATGTGCACAATGCTGCATGAATTGGAGCGCACAGGCGGACGCTACGGCTTGCAAACGATGTGCGAAGGGCACGGAATGGCTAACGCAACCATTATCGAACGATTAGATTAGACAGATTGGGAGGATAAGCAATGGACATATCCAAAACAATTGCCGTTGTGACAGGCGGTGCTTCCGGATTAGGCGAAGCCGCCGTTAAAGAAATCATCGCAAATGGCGGAAAAGCAGCAATTTTTGATGTCAATGAAGAAAAAGCAAAAAAACTTGCTGCCGAACTGAATGGCCGAGTGATGTTTGTAAAAACCGATGTAACAAGCGAAGAAAGCGTCAAATCCGCATTTTCGGAAGTCATCAACCGATTCGGCGGCGTAACCGCAGCCATTAACTGCGCCGGAATCGGAAACGGCGAAAAAACGTACGGCAAGCACGGACCGCACCGATTGGACACTTTCAAAAAAGTGATCGATGTAAACTTGATTGGCACATTTAATACGATTCGGCTGGCCGCAGAAAAAATGGCAGAAAATGAACCAAACGGACACGGCGAACGCGGCGTCATCATCAATACTGCATCTGTCGCCGCTTTCGACGGTCAAATTGGGCAGGCCGCTTACAGCGCCTCAAAAGGCGGAATTGTTGGCATGACCCTTCCTATCGCTCGAGACCTTGCGAGCTTAGGGATTCGCGTAATGACAATCGCTCCGGGATTATTTAATACGCCGCTCTTTGAAAAGCTGCCAGAAAAAGTTTTTCATGCGCTGGAAGCGATGGTTCCATTCCCTCAGCGGCTCGGAAACCCGCCGGAATTTGCATCGCTCGTAAAACAAATAATTGAAAATCCTTACTTAAACGGAGAAACCATCCGGCTCGACGGCGCCATTCGCATGCAGCCAAAATAATCTCAACCCCGCGCTTCTAACGCGGGGTTTTTTATTGTGTTTTGAACCCTTTGACTCATCCGCGCCGCTCAGTTCGAGCACCTATTCATCATGAACCTTCATTTTTTGTTACAATAGAGCCAAGTGCACTAAATAAGCAAAGGATGTTGGCCTACGTGAAAACAGTTGTGACAACACTTAATGCAAAATACATTCATACTTGCTTGGCGCTCCGCTATTTAAAGGCATATGCCGAGCCGGAATTTCCAGTTGAAATTACAGAATTTACAATTAAAGATCCGCCGATGAACATCGCAACGGAATTGTATGCGAAACAGCCCGACGTCATCGGTTTTAGCTGTTACATTTGGAACATTGAAGAAACGATTCCCGTCATCAATATGCTGAAAAAAATAAACCCGAACCTTACCATCATATTAGGCGGACCCGAAGTATCGTACGATACAGAAGAGTGGATGAAGCGCCTGCCCGAAGTCGACGCCATCGTCATCGGCGAAGGCGAAGCTACATTTAAAGAGCTTCTTCAAACGATTAAAAAAAACGGCAGCTTATCTGAAGTGAAAGGAATTGCCTACCGTGATAAAAACGGGATTAAATTTACACACCCAAGAGAAAAAATGAACTTGGATGAAATTCCTTCCCCCTTTCGTTTTAAAGATGATCTTCCGCATCTTTCGAAACGGATTGCGTATGTCGAAACGAGCCGCGGCTGCCCATTTTCTTGCCAATTTTGCCTGTCATCCATTGAAGTCGGGGTTCGCTATTTTAATATTGAACGAATGAAAGACGAACTGCTGTTCTTAATGGATCACGGTGCAAAAACAATTAAATTTGTTGATCGCACCTTTAATATTCGCAAAAGCTACGCAATGGAAATGTTTCAATTTCTTATTGATCACCATCGCGAAGGCTGCGTTTTCCAATTTGAAATTACAGCGGATATCATGCGGCCCGAAGTTCTCGAATTTTTAAATGAAAACGCGCCTCCAGGATTATTCCGATTTGAAATTGGCGTACAATCAACAAACGATGAAACGAACAAATTAGTTAAACGGCGCCAAAACTTTGAAAAGCTTGCCCGCAATGTTGCCATGATCAAAGAAGGCGGAAAAATCGTTCAACACCTCGATTTAATTGCAGGGCTTCCTGAAGAAGATTACGCTTCCTTTCGAAAAACGTTTAACGATGTGTTCGCCTTAAGGCCGGAAGAATTGCAGCTCGGCTTTTTAAAACTGCTTAGAGGAACGGGGCTGCGACTGGAAGCGGAAAAATATGGCTATGTTTACATGGATCATGCACCTTATGAAATTTTGGCAAACCATGTCCTTTCATTTGCAGACATCGTAAAAATAAAACAGGTTGAAGATGTTCTAAACAAATATTGGAACGATCATCGCATGGATTATACGATTGAATATCTTGTCACACACTGTTTTGAAACGCCGTTCGACTTTTTCCAATCATTTGGCGCATTTTGGGAAACAAATGGCTGGTCGCGCATCGGCCATCAGCTCGAAGATTTGTTTACACGACTGCATGAGTTTATTTCGCACGAAAAGCTGCCGCAATATGAAACCATCATCGGTTTGATGAAACTTGATTATTTGCGCAATCAAAACCATAAACCGCGCAAAATATGGTGGCCGTCATCAATCAATAAAAATGAACGGCAAACCTTTACCCTCCATCTGCTTCAACAGCCGGAACAGCTGGGTGAAACATTTGCAAAGCTGCAATTGACGGAAAGAGAACTCATCAAACATACCGTAATTGAAACCGCGCCTTTTGATGTCAATACTTTTCTCTCAACGCAGCAGCTTCAAAAAAAGAAATCATTGCTTGTCGTCTACTACAATCCGAAAAAACGCGGAGAAACGGCCATTTTTTCGTGCCCAATTGAAGCCATCAAGCGATCCTCTGCATAAAACATCAAAAAATGGGGGCATTCATCATGTGCATTTTGTTTATGGCATATCGAACTCATCCTGATTATCCGCTGATCGTGGCAGCGAATCGCGATGAAATGTACGCGCGCCCAACGAAAGAAGCCCACTTTTGGGAAGATGATCCTCATGTGCTCGCTGGACGGGACTTGGAGCAGCTCGGGACATGGATGGGCATCACAAAAACGGGAAGATTTGCCGCGCTAACCAATTATCGCAATCCTAATGAACAGAAAAATGACAAACGCTCACGCGGCCACAATGTAAAAAAATTTTTGACGAGTGAAAAAACCGCATATGCATTTTTAAATGAATTGCAAAAAG
>CALKAO010000042.1 GCA_937983115.1 uncultured Caryophanales bacterium | reverse complement strand
GGAAGATGTCCTGATGCCATGTGGGACAAGTGATTACGGACATCGTAAATTACTCCTTCCACATTGAACGCAAAAAGCACCGCTGCTGAAAAACGGTGCTTTATCTATCATAACGAACAGCAAGCTAAATCCTGCGTTCGAAGCATGCAAATTCAGTCAAACACATAAAATAAAACTTCCGCCCGATTGCCGAACCCGATTGCTGCAATGCAGAATCAACGTTAGCCGCGCCTTGCTCCACGCCCGCCGCGCTTCGATTCCGCATGGCGTTTTAACGTGGACAGACGTTCTTCGCTGTCTTTTAGAAAACGGCTTAATTGATCTTCAAAATCAAGCGTGCGATTGCGGGAATTGCCAGATTTCGGGCTTTTATGAGCCGGCGGATCCATCGCTCGTTTAATCGACAGACCGATTTTTCCATCTTGTCCAATCTGAACAATTTTCACTTCCACTTGCTCGCCGACTTTTAAATGATCCTTGATGTCTTTGACATAGTTGTGCGCAACCTCACTAATATGAACAAGACCTGTTTTTCCATTAGGCAGCTCAACAAATGCTCCAAAATGCGTAATTCCTGTGACTTTTCCTTTCAGCTTGCTGCCAACTTCAATTGACATGAAAAAAATGCTCCTCCTTAAAAAAATTAAACATTTGACAATATTATACCAGCGTTGAAAGCATTGTCAATTTGCGAACTGTAAGCGGGCTGCGAATAAATTACATTTTTTCATGCCCAGCTGCAGCTGCAGCAAAACACCTCACATCGTTTATTCTTCTCCATCCTTTTCAAAATCTTGTGCATTTTTTCGTGCTTTTTCATTTGGAAATGTAAAAATCGTTTCATCTTCTTTAGAAAAAAAATAATCCCGTCTTGCGAGTTCGCCAATGTATTCATCATCATGCAGTTTTTTTATTTCTTCCCGCAGGCGAATCTCCTGTTTTTCAATGGAGGCCAGTTCTTCCTGCAGCCGCTGCTTTTCCTCTGCTTTTTCGTTCAGCAAACGATGCTGCGACAGAAAAAGCGAAAGGAATGAAGCGGAAAGAATGGCGGTTAAAACCCCGTATGCAGCCAAACGCCGATACAAACCGCGTCTTCTGCGGCGTTTGATTTTTTCATACACTTGCTTCTCTTGAATATATTTCAACGTAGCCTCTTGAAGAACCCTGCGTTTCGCTTGACTCATCCTGAAGCCTCCTAATCTCGACCAAACCATTTTTTAATTTTATTCTGCACGATTTTCACAAATCCTGCTAGCTTTTTTAATGATTTTCTCAAAGATTCAGGAATAAAGGCCCAGATAAGCCGGCCGAACCCTTTCAAAAGTGAGGCGAATGAACGAAGGATAAAAAGCAAAAAACCCAACAGCAGACTGCCAAAAAACAAAAGCGCCTGAATCAGCAGCTGGATAATCGTTTGAAGCGGCTTGACGATCGTCAATTGAACCGTTTGTACGACGAACCGAATCACCGCACGGCTAAAGCGAATCCATACATTCAGCAAACGCTGGTACAACGTCTGAAACAATGCGCGGTACATGGCGTATCCACACAACAGCGCGACAAAAATATAAATACGAATTTCGCCTTCATTGACGATGAGCAGCACGAAAAAAACGAGAAGCCCGTGCACGATCCAAAAGAGGATATCGCTTAAAAACAGCAGGATCGACCAGCGGCCTGGATGCATAAAGCGTCCATACGTGTCAACCGCCGCCCCGATCCAGATCCCCATTAACATCATGGAGACAATCGTGTAAAATTGAACGGTCAGCGTCATTTAAACAGCTTGCTAAAAAATCCTTTAGCTTTATCCCCTTCGTGATCGTCCAAATAGACAAGATCGATAATTTTGCCATTAATTAAAACAACGCCGCGCTCAACGCTTAAATTTTTCATTTTCAAATGCTGGCCGCGAATCGCTAAAAAGCCCATGACCGTTTCAAGCAAAAACTCTTCGTTATCAAAGCTTTCAACGTGCTTAACACCCGTAATTTCAAGCTGTTTGCGCCCTTTTAATATAATATTATGTTCAGGTCGATTCAGTTCTTCATTCGGCTGAGTGTATTGATACCGTTCCATACGCTTTCCCCCTCTTTACTGTTCATATATATGGGGGCTTTGACAAGTTTAGAACAGCATGTACATCGACAATTAAATTTCTTTCTTTTCCTCGCGAATGACCGTATACATGAAGTGCGCTTCTTCTTTTTTTATCATTTCTTTTATCGCATTCACTCGCACCGTCACAAGCTTCTGTCCAAATTGTATGGCAATCTCATCATCGATTTTTACATTCATCCCCGGCTTGGCCATTTTGCCATTGACGGAGATTCTCCCTTTGCTGCACATTTCTTTCGCCACGGTTCTCCGTTTGACCAACCGGGAGACTTTTAAAAATTTATCAAGCCGCAAATGAATCACCTCATCTTTTTCCTTTTTCTTTACGCTTAATCTCTTCCCACACTTTTTTTAATTCATCTTCATTGTCAATTTTCAAATCTCCAAAAACATGGGGATGCCGGCGAATCATTTTTTCAGTCAATGTCCTAATGACATCGTCAATCGTAAAATAACCTTCATCTTCTCCAATTTGAGCGTGAAGCATCACTTGCAGCAGCAAATCGCCGAGCTCTTCAACCAAATGCTCCGGATCACGACTGTCAATCGCCTCCAGCACTTCTTCAGTTTCTTCAATTAAATACTTTTTCAAGCTATCATGGGTCTGCTTTCGATCCCACGGACAGCCGTTCGGCCCTCTCAAATAGGCAATGACTTTCCGAAGCTTGCTGAATTCGCCGTATCGCAGCGATTCATCGCGGACAGGCGGTACGTAGACCGCTCTCAGCTGACTGGTGGATGCCTCTCGATCAAGTTCATATAAAGGCACATACCTGACCATTTCACACTTGCTTCCAGCCGCTTCCACAATCGCCACGGCATAATCATCAGGCAGCCGCTCCATTAATGCCAGTTTGACATGAGAAGCCGTCATTTGATCATACACTTGCACGAAAAGAAGATGGTGGCGAATTTCCAGCTCATCCGCCGATGCATTTGCTGCATCAACAATTTGGCATCCTTCAATCGGATCGATTTGAAGCGCCGCGAACACCGCATCAAGAAAACTTTGTCCGCCGGCGATCTCAACCTGCACACGTTGTTTTTTTTGTTCTTCAAGCAGCAGTTGAACCGTTTTTTCCGCAACCATTGGATGGCCTGGAACGGCATAAACGACATCTCCCGTTTTCGCCGCCTGCAGCAGACGGTCAACGATCATTTCATACGTTTCTTCAAAACGCTCCGTTTGATCATAAACCTCATCAAACGATGTAAAAGAAACCCCTGCTTGCTGAAGCTGTTTAGCCGCGGGGTGTTCCGCCGTGCGCAAATACAAATGGTCTGCTTTTCGCAAACGCTCGTATACGCCTCGAGGCATCTGATCTAAATCACCGGCGCCAAGCCCAACAACTTCAATCTTCATCGAACCACCCACCCTTATCTGCTATTTGCTGAATTCCGCCGCTGTGCAGCCGCTTCGCCGCAGCGGTGCATGCTTTATCCAACCAATCGGCAGCGTCAGCGATTCGTCTTTGCCTGCTTTCCGCTTAGCAAAATGCCGAGTTCCGAACGCGTAAATACACGCAATACGAAAAGCAGGCTGAAATAAACTGCCATTGCCATTGCAACCGTCGACAAAGCGGTTCCTGCTGCTCCCAAGCGGCCGTCCCCGAATAGATGCGCCTGCGCAAACCTTTGCCAGATCACAGCCGCCGCCGCCATCCCAACAGCAGCGAACCATGCCCGGACAAACCGAAAAGGATAATGCGAAAAAAGCTGAAGCTGCTTTTGGACGAAATAAAGCGAAAGAACCGCCATCACTGCAAAGCCTGCAACCGTTGCAGCGGCTGCGGCATAAATGCCGTACATCGAAATCGCAAACACATTGAACGCGGCTTTTACAAAAAGACCTGCAGCAACAATAACCACTGTCACCTTCACTCGATCCACGCCTTGCAAAATGGCAATCGAAACCAGTGCAAGCGAACCAAAAAAAATCGCCGCGCCTAAGACGGCCAATGCCGTCGAACCGCGGGAATCTTTAAAAAGCATTACATTCGTCGGTTCAATAATCACCGCTAATCCCAACGAAGCCGCCAAACTGATCACAAACGTGACTTTTAAAGCAAAACCCGCTTTTTGCCTTGCTTCTTGCCTGTCTTTTCTCGCAGCAGCGGATGCAATCGCCGGAACGGCGACAAGCGACAACGAAGTGGCAAGCGCAAAGCCCAGCTGCAATAACGGCTGCCCGCGATCATAAACGCCTTTTAATATTTTTGCATCTATGAAAGAATAGCCTGACTGCTGCAATTGTTTCAAAACAGTCATCGCATCAATCAATTGAAAAAAAATGAATGCCAGCGCGCCGATCGATATGGCAAAGCCTTGCGCAAACAGCTGTTTTGCAAGATTCAGCGCTTGTTTATGCGCAATGCGAACGAATGAAACCCTTTTCCGGCGAATATAAAAAAAGAGCAGCGCAAACACGCTGGCAGCCCCTCCAGCAATCGAACCAAAAGCCGCACCTGCACCGGCTGCATAAACGCCCGACCCGTTTTGAATAAAATAAAACGCCAGCAAAACGATTGCGGCAACGCGAATCAGCTGTTCAAAAACTTGTGACATTGCCGTCGGAAGCGCTTGTTCCTCTGCTTGAAAAAATCCTCTTAACACCGAAATCATCGGCACAAACAAAAAAGCAAAAGCAATTGTTCGATAAACTGCAGCAAGCGCTTCATCACCGACAAATCTCGCAATTAGCGGAGAAAAAATGAAAAAAAGCGCAAAAAAACCTGCACATGCAATCATTAAAACCAAAAACGAAAGAGTCAGCACTTGCTGGCGGCTTCCGGCCTGCTCCGCAATCATTTTCGAGATCACGACAGGAAATCCATACATCGCAAGCGTAAATGCAATGCCGTGCACAGGATACACTTGCTGATATATATAAAATCCAATATCTCCTGCAATATTTTGATATGGAATGCGATAGCCGATGCTAATCGCCTTCGTCAACAATGCAGCCAATGTAAGAATAACAGCGCTCTGAAACAATCGCTTCCCAACATTTACATTCATTTGTGCACCTGCTTACTTTTCCTCATCGCCATCTACAAGTATAACAAAAATGGGCGAAACAAGTTCATTCCAATGAAAAAAGAGACGGTTTCCCGTCCCTCTGCCAAACTATTGCTCCATTTGCCTAGCTAAAAATCCTGCTGCCGTTTCTGACAATTTCTTTTCAACTTCATTCAGTTTATCGCCTTCTTCTTTTGCCATCATAATGACCGCGCCAATCGGATCTCCGTTTGCAATGATTGGAGCAATGACATACGAACCTTCATGTTCCATTCCTTCAATAATTTCAGCTTTTCCATTCTCTTCAAGCACCGTTTTTCTATCGGACATGCACTGTTCAACAAGGCCGCCTATCGGCTTATTCAAATATTCTTTTTTCGAACCGCCTGACACAGCAATAATCGAATCACGGTCAGCAATGCATACAAGTTGAGCGGAATGTTCGGCTAACGATTCCGAATACTCTTGCGCAAAATCGCCAAGTTCGCTAATCGGAGAATATTTTTTTAAAATGACTTCACCGTCGCGGTCAACAAAAATCTCAAGCGGATCTCCTTCACGGATTCGCAGCGTCCTGCGAATTTCTTTCGGTATGACAACACGGCCTAAATCATCGATGCGTCGAACAATTCCAGTTGCTTTCATAATCTCAGATGCCTCACTTTCTATGTTGTAAAAGCTGGAATAGACAGGACCCTTTCCTTTATTATCCTTCGCATTCATGGTCTTATTCATAAAAACCGGCGGAAAAGCAAATGTTTTTATGGCCCTGGGCATTTTTCAAACAGCGTGCGGCAAGACCGAACGCCTGGCAAACCGCTGTTTTATGCACTTGTTTTTTCAGCTTTTTTGGCTAATGTTAGCTTTTGTAAAAGTGCAAGAATTAATTCACAAACCGCTTTGTCGCTTTCTCCTTTTGCGCGCAAGACAATTTTCACCTGATTGCCGACCGTGCCTAAATGAATGCGGCTGTCAATGCTGCTGATGATCCGGAAAAGCTTTGAGTTGTCAATGATTTCAGCCGCTTTCTCCGAAAACAGCAAAACGATTTCGCGCTTGTTTTCTTTAATGGATTCAATTCTCACGTCTTTCGCCAAGATTTTCATTAGTGAAATGGCCAATAAAAGCTCAACTTCCTCAGGATAATCGCCAAACCGATCGATTAATTCATCCTTTAGATCTTGAACGTCTTGCTGCGTTTCAAGCGCCCGGAAACGTTTATACATTTCAATTTTTTGATATTCATCGCCAATATACGAAGACGGAATGTATGCGTCCAATTGCAGCTCAATTTCAACCGAAAACGGCTGTTCCGTCTCTTTCACGCCTTTGCGCTCTTCAATGGCTTCTTTCAACATTTGCGTATAAAGATCAAAGCCAACGGAATCAATAAACCCGTGCTGTTCGGCGCCGAGCAGATTTCCTGCACCGCGAATTGACAAGTCGCGCATCGCAATTTTAAAGCCTGAACCAAGCTCAGTAAATTCTTTAATGGCCTGCAGCCTTTTTTCGGCAACTTCAGAGAGCAGCTTATCCCGCTGATATGTGAAATACGCATACGCAACCCGATTCGAACGACCGACCCGCCCTCTCAGCTGATAAAGCTGCGACAACCCCATTTTATCTGCATCATACACAATGAGTGTATTTACATTTGGAATGTCAACGCCTGTTTCAATGATCGTCGTGCTTACAAGCACATCATATTGGCCATCCAGGAAATCAAACATGACATTTTCCAGTTCCCCTTCGCTCATCTGTCCGTGAGCAAAAGCGACTCTCGCTTCCGGAACGAGCATTTTAATCTGCTCGGTCATCCGTTCAATCGTTTCAACGCGGTTGTACAAAAAATACACTTGGCCGTCTCGCGCCAATTCGCGTTCAATCGCTTCTCGAATCAATGCCGCATTATATTCGACGACATACGTCTGCACCGGAAATCGATTTTCCGGCGGCGTTTCGATGATCGATAAATCCCGAACCCCAAGCAGAGACATGTGAAGCGTTCGCGGTATCGGCGTCGCCGTCAGGGTAAGAACATCAATGTTCGCTTTCATCTGCTTTATTTTTTCTTTATGCTTCACGCCAAATCGCTGCTCTTCATCAACTACGAGCAAGCCTAAATCGTGAAATTCAACGTCTTTTGATAAAAGGCGATGCGTGCCGACAACGACGTCAATCGTGCCATTTTTTAGCCCTTTAATCGTTTCAGCCTGTTGTTTTCTCGTGCGAAAACGGCTTAATACCGCAACATGAATCGGATGTTCGCTAAAGCGTTCGCGCATCGTTTCATAATGCTGCTGGGCAAGAATCGTCGTCGGCACTAAAATCGCAACTTGCTTCCCAGACATGACAGCTTTAAACACCGCTCTTAAAGCGACTTCTGTTTTGCCATATCCGACATCTCCGCATAGCAGGCGATCCATCGGGCGCTCTTTTTCCATGTCGGCTTTAATTTCATTAATGGCCTTTAATTGATCTTCCGTCTCCTGATAAGGAAATGAAGCTTCAAATTCCCGCTGTTCTTCCGTATCTTTATCAAATTTTACGCCTTTGCTTGCTTCGCGCTCGGCATACAATTTAATGAGATCGTCGGCAATATCTTCTACGGAAGAGCGAACGCGCTTTTTCGTCCGTTTCCATTCGCTGCCGCCTAACGAATGTATTTTTGGCACTTTCGCTTCCGAACCGACATATTTTTGTATCTGATCAATTTGATCAACAGGAACATACAACGTATCGTTGCCAGCATACTTCACATGCAAATAGTCTTTATGAACTCCATTGATTTCCAGCGTTTCAATGCCTAAATATTTTCCAATGCCATGATTTACATGCACGATGTAATCGCCGACATTGAGCTCAGCGTAATTTTTAATGCGCTCCGCATTGGACATCTTTTCCCGTCTGCGCCTTTGTTTTCGCACTTTATTGCTGAAAATTTCTTCTTCCGTCACAACTGCCAAACGTTCAATCGGAAGTTCGAAGCCTGTCGCCAGCTGCAAGATTAAAATTTGCACCTTGCCGCTTGCAAGCGGAAGTGTTCCATCTCCAAGCTGAACATCAATGTGATAATCGTTCATAATTCGTTCCATCCGTTTGGCGCGCTCTTCATCCGCCGCCAAAAATGCAACTGCATAATTTGCTTTTTTCCAGCGTTCAATTTCCGTTTTTAAGACGTTCATTTGACCATGAAACTGCTGCATCGATTTGCTGTTTGCATTCACGACATTTTGCGGATTCGTATGCGGAATATGGCGCAAAAACAACGTAAGATGAACTTTTTGATGGCGGCGTTTTTGAAAGAGCGAATCAAACGGCTTCGACATCGTCAAATCGGATACCGTTTCCCCTTGCTCAAGCAAAGCGGTATGCCACTCGGCCTCTTCTTTATCCAATTGCTGAGAAACTTCTTGGATTCGGCTTGTTTCATCGAAAAGCACGATGCCGTCGTGAGGAAAATAATCTAATAAACTTTCAGGTGTTTCATAAAAAAGCGAAATGTATTTATAGATTCCTTGAAACAATTCTTGATTTTCCAGCTTTTCCAATTCATAGCCGATCTGTTCATTGATCTTTTCTTTAACGCTTTTGTTTTTTACTTTTTGCATCGTTTGTTTCAGCTTCGTTTTCAGCTTTTCAAATCCAGACGCAAAGTTTTCAGAAAATAACGGCACTTCTGTTGCCGGGCCAATCGTAATCGCATCAAGTTTTTTTTCAGAACGCTGGCTTTCGACATCAAAATAACGAATGGAATCAATTTCCGTATCAAAAAGTTCAATCCGAATCGGCTGTTCTTCTGTAAGCGGATACACATCGAGTATTCCGCCGCGCATGCTGAATTCCCCCGGGGTCGAAACCATCGGAGTTCGGCTGTATCCGCATGCTATCAATTGATTCAACACATAATCCAAATCAACGTCATTTCCCGCTCGAAAATGAATCAGCGCTTTCTTCCAAATCGACTTTGGCGCAATCAATCGTTTAACGCCAGCAATCGGAGAAATGACGATTCCTTTCGGATTTGTCACCCACTGAAGCAGAACATGCAAGCGCTGCGCTCTTAATTCCGGACTGGCGATCGCGATTTCAGAAGAAATTAAATCATTGACAGGATACAAATAGACGCAATCGCTGCCGACTAACTCTACTAAATCTTCATATACTTTTTGCGCCTGAAACAAATTATGCGTCACGACAAGCTGCGGCCGTTTTGTCCGTTCATACAATGTTGCAATAAACAAAGCGCGAGCCGAACCTGTCAGTCCAGAAATCAACTGTTCTTCTATTCCGGCTTCGACACCGTGAATAACGGATCCGATTTCATTACTGCTTAGAAAATAGTGTCGTAATGCCAACACGAATTGACTTCCCCCTTACTTAAGCGACATGCCAAGCCCACCTTATCGTGAGGTGGGCAAAAGCAGCATTCATTTATAAAACTTATAAAACCGCACTGCTCATATACGCATATGCTTTTATGGCCCGCTTTGGCTGCAGCTGCAGCCGAAAATTTCTATTGAATAAATGAATCAAGCTGATGAAACAGCGGGTTTCTTTCCAATGCTTCCTGACACGTTTCGCAAATCACTTTTACTTTCATATCGCCATTTTTATCATATTCAATCATCTCAAGTCGTTCTTCATTCGTCAATGCTTGAAATCCCAACTTTTGTTCTTCCACTTCAACTGCATCGATCGTGCCGATGTTTTGATGGCAATGGCGGCAGATATAATGAATCGCCACAAATGGACCCTCCTCTGGCGAACCAATCTTTATTTTAGTATAGCCAGAGGAAAAATCGTCTATACGCAAATGATGCTTAACCTTGATTAAATTCATTCATCACTTCTGGAAACGGTTTTATCAGCCACATTTCACAGGCAAGAGCGGCTTTTTCGATAGATTGGCTGATAATCGCACGTTCTTCTGGCTGAAAACGGCCCAGCACGTAGTCAACGACTTGCATGTCCGGATGCGAAGGGCGGCCAATCCCAAAACGAATGCGCTTGAATTGCTCGCTTCCTACATGATCTATGATTGATTTCATGCCATTATGTCCACCAGCGCCTCCCTTTTGCCGAAGTCTTAATTTTCCAGGCGGAAGATCGAGATCATCATAAATGACGAGCAATTGATCCATCTCAATCTTGTAATAATCGAGCAATGGACGAACGGCTTCCCCTGACAAATTCATGTACGTTTGCGGCTTGCAGAGCAGCACTTTTTCCCCTTGAACAAGGCCCACGCCATACTCAGCTTTAAATTTTCGTTCATTCAAAGAAATCGAAAATTTTTCAGCTGCGCGTTCAATGACTTTAAAACCGATATTATGGCGGGTATCGGCATATTTTTTGCCAGGGTTTCCCAATCCCACAATCAGTTTCATGGCACACATCCTTTCTCTTTTTTTGCCGCGCAGGCCAATGCTTGCGGCGTGAAAAAAAGGCGTAACCTCCCGATGGTTACGCCGCATGTAAACGAAGACGCAATTATTCTTCGCTATTTTCTTCTTCAGCTTCCTCTGCATCATCAGCAGCTTCTCCGACTGGGGCATCTTCACCTTCTTCAGCCTCTGCAGAGGTTGGTGCAAGAACAGATACAATCACTTCCTCATCATCGTTTAAAATGGTGTAATCTTCTTCAGTTTTCAAATCGCCGACAGAAATTGAATCGCCGATATTCAAGCTGTCCAATGAAACTTCAATGCTTGCAGGAAGATTTGCTGGCAACGCACGGACATTAAGCGCATGCAGGCTTTGTTGAATGATTCCGCCTTCTTTTTCGCCAGGTGCTTGTCCGGTAAATTGAATCGGAATCTCAGCATCGACTTCAATGTTCATATCCACTTTCAAAAAGTCGGCATGAATGACATTGTTTTTTATTGGATCCACTTGCAAATCATACACCATCACAGGATGCTCTTCATTATCAAGTTCAAGCGTAATTATTCCGCTTCTTCCCACTTGGCGGTATACTTTCGAAAAAACTTTTTCTTCAACAGCAATCGTTTGATTTTCAATATCCTTTCCGTATATAACGGCGGGAATAAATCCGTTTTTTCTCAATTTATTAAGAACTGATTTTTTTGTTTCACGCTTTTCAGCTTTTAAAACAGCTGCCATCATCTTTCATTCCTTTCTATCGTTTGCAAAAAGTCATTGCTTTAAGTGTAAATGATTTTCAAAATTAATCAAATAGCGTGCTGACAGATTGTTTTTCATATACGCGAATAATCGCTTCGCTTAGCAATGGCGCGATCGACAGTTGGGTAATTTTATCAATTTTCTTTTCTTCAGGAAGTGTAATTGTGTTCGTAACAACAAGCTCTTTTATGCTTGAATGATTGATTCGTTCAATCGCAGGCCCTGATAAAACAGGATGCGTGCAGCAAGCATAGACTTCTTTTGCCCCTTTTTCAACGAGCGCATCGGCCGCAAGTGTAATCGTCCCTGCCGTATCGATGATATCATCAATAATAATCGCGGTTTTCCCTTCAATATCACCAATGATATTCATCACTTCTGCAACATTCGGACGAGGCCTGCGCTTGTCGATAATGGCGATCGGCGCTTTCAAACGGTCTGCCAGCCTTCTTGCCCTCGTTACACCGCCGTGATCCGGCGAAACGACGACAATATCGGAAAGCGCCTTTTCCTTGAAATACGATCCTAAAATTGGAACAGCAATAAGCTGATCAACTGGTATATCAAAAAAGCCTTGAATTTGCGGTGCATGCAAATCAATCGTAATCACGCGCGTGGCTCCTGCCGTTTCCAATAAATTCGCGACAAGTTTTGCCGTTATCGGTTCACGCGCCCGCGCTTTGCGATCTTGTCTGGCATAGCCGTAATACGGAATGACAATGTTTATTGTTGCCGCTGATGCGCGTTTTAACGCATCAATCATAATTAAAAGTTCCATTAAATGTTCATTGACAGGTTCTGATGTTGACTGAATCACAAAAACGTCGCTGCCGCGAATGCTTTCTTCAATGTTGATTTGAATTTCACCATCGCTAAATCGTGAAACGGATGATTTTCCGAGTTCCACACCAATATGGTTCACAATTTCATTCGCTAAGCCGCGGTTTGAATTCAATGAAAAAACTTTTAATGTGGAGTTGAGGTAACTAGACATTCTTCAATTTTTCCCTTCGTTGTTTTGTTTAACATAGTTTTCTTTATTCACTTGTCTAGATCGGGCGATCGAAAGCGCTCGTTCAGGCACATCATCCGTAATCGTTGAACCAGCCGCAACGTAAGCGTTTTTGCCAATGGTTACCGGCGCAATCAAATTGCTGTTGCAGCCAATAAAAGCTCCGTCTTCAATAACCGTTTGGTATTTATTCGCTCCGTCATAATTCACTGTAATTGTGCCGCAGCCGATATTCACATGTTTTCCAATTTCAGCATCGCCGATATAGCTTAAATGCGAAGCTTTCGCCCCATTTTCGATGACCGATTTTTTCACCTCAACAAAATTGCCAATTTTAATTTGATCGCCAAGAACGGACTGCGGGCGTATATGTGCAAACGGTCCGATCGTTACTTCGTTTCCAATTTCACTCTCAACAACAACGGATTGTTTAATGACAGTGCCATCGCCGACTTTGCAATTCGATAATTCTGTATTCGGTCCAATCGTACAATCGTTTCCAACGCGAACAGCGCCGTTTAGGATACAGCCGGGATAAATGACGGTATCCTGGCCGATTTCAGCATCAGCCGAAATATACGTTTGTTCCGGATCGACAATCGTCACTCCGTTTCGCATATGCTGTTCATTGATGCGGCGCCGCATAATGGCTTCGGCTTGCGAAAGCGCTACGCGGTCATTTACGCCAATCGTTTCTTCAAAATCATCGGTCTGATAAGCCGCAATGATCTCGTTTTGTTTTTGCAAAATTTCGATGACATCGGGAAGATAATATTCTCCTTGTGCGTTATCGTTATCGACTTGTGTTAATGCAGCAAATAAGCTTTCATTATCAAAACAGTAAGTTCCAGTATTAATTTCTTTAATCTGCTTTTCATCAGAAGAGGCATCTTTTTCTTCGACAATCCGCTGCACATTTCCGTTCGCATCACGCACAATTCTGCCATAGCCGGCTGGCTGCTCTGCTTGAGCGGTTAAAATCGTCGCTTTCGCATTCGTCTTTTCATGATGTTCAAACAGTTTTTCCATCGTTTCTTTCGTAATTAATGGCGTGTCGCCGCAAACAACAAGTGTTACGCCCTTTTTATGCGCCAAATGCTCACGCGCCTGCATGACAGCGTGAGCCGTTCCCAGCTGTTCCGGCTGAAAAGCATACGATACAGATGATCCAATCGCTTCTTTTACTTTTTCAGCCCCATAGCCGACAACCGCTACAATTTCGGATGGATTCAATTGCTTCACTTCACGAATGATATGGGCGATCATCGGTTTTCCGCATACGGGGTGCAGCACTTTGTACAGTTTTGACTTCATTCTCGTCCCTTGTCCCGCGGCTAAAATGACCGCATAGCGATTATTCATAAACGTATCGTTACCTCCAAAATGACCGATTTCCTACTATACGAATATATCTTAAAAAAAAGCCTTTTTCAAGAAGAGACTTGCCGTAAAAACCAATCCGCTTTTACATGCCTGAAGCTTTAAATCAACGCGATAAAACCTTTAGAAAAAATAAAAAAGAACCTAATTTATCGATTAGGTTCTATGTTCATGCTGTCATTTTAAATTTTACTGTTTATGAAGCGCCCGCTTCTTCAAACGAGTCTTCCGATTCATTTGCCCGCTCATACTCCGCTAAAACGGCAGATTGAATTTTCTCTCTTGTACTTGATGTAATCGGATGAGCAATGTCGCGAAACTCTCCGTCTGGCGTGCGCTTGCTCGGCATAGCGACAAAAAGTCCATTGTTTCCGTCAATGACGCGGATGTCATGAACGACAAATTCGCTGTCGAGCGTAATTGATGCAATTGCTTTCATTCTGCCTTCCGTATTCACGCGGCGGAGCCTTACATCAGTAATTTCCATAAAAACATCCCACCTTTTTATGTAAATATAGTAAGCTTATTACCTTATTCTTCAAGGTGGTAAAAATTCCTTCTTTTTCATTAAAAAAAGTTAAATTTTATTGACCGTTCAAAAAAACGACTATTTTTGCACACGCGCAATGACGTCAATTTCAATCAATGCATCCTTTGGCAGCCTCGCCGCTTCGATGCATGACCGCGCCGGTTTGTGCGCTGTAAAATAAGTTCCATAAATTTCATTTACTGCAGGAAAATCATCCATATTTTTTAAATAAACAGTTGCTTTAATCACGCTTTCCAGCGAAGCGCCCGCCTCTTCGAGCACGGCTTTTAAATTTGCAAAAACTTGATGCGTCTGTTGCTCAATATCCTGTTCAACCATCTCGCCATCTGGCGTTAAAGCAATTTGTCCAGAGCTGAAAAACCATTGATCGACAACAATTCCTTGTGAATACGGGCCAATTGCAGCAGGAGCCTTGTCTGTTTCAACGATTCTCATCCTATCCCCTCACTTATAAAAATTGTTCTTCATGTTCCATATAATTTCCTGATACAATTCGAATTTCCTTCTCTTTTTCATTGACATATGACAATTTCAGCATGGAAACATATTTTTCTACAAGCCGCTCTTCCGTTCTTTCCGACTCGACAAGCACGCCGATTCCCGAAAGATGCGCTTGAAATTCGTCCAGTAAATTAATCATGCCGTTAATCGTTCCGCCAGCTTTCATAAAATCATCAATAATCAGCACATTTGCTCCCGAGCTTAAACTCCTTCGCGCCAGCGTCATCGTCTGGATCCGTCTCGAAGAACCCGACACATAATTGATGCTGACCATGGAACCTTCAGTGACGCGATTATCGCTTCTCACGACAACAACAGGAACGTTTAAATGAGTGGCGACAGCGTAAGCGAGCGGAATGCCTTTCGTTGCAATCGTCATCACAACATCGATTTCATGATCGGAAAAAATCGAAGCATACAAGCGCCCAATTTTATTCACATGCTTGGGATTGCCGAGAATGTCGCTCATATATAAATATCCGCCGGGCAAAATTCGCTCTGGAACAGCGAGCAGCCGCTTCAGTTCTTCTTCCACATTTTTTGCTTCCCGCTTCCCCATTTTCGAGATGAATTTTACGCCTCCTGCGGCGCCGGAAACTGTGACTAACGTTCCGATTCCCTGTTTTTCAAAATGCTCTTTGATAATCGATAAATCTTCACTGATTGACGATTTTGCCGCTTGATAGCGTTCAGAGAAAAACGTCAACGGCACGAGCTGATAGGGGTTTTGAAGCAAAAAATGGGTAATATCCACTAATCGCCCGCTGCGCTTGATTTTCATATTATACCTCCAAAAATCCGAATATTTAACCATAATATATCACTTTCATACGGATTTATTCAACTGTGTGTTTTCCCAATAAACGCACGGCATAAACGTGTTTGCAAAAACCGCGCAGTCCGTTTACAATCCGTTTCATTTTTGCATCGTGCTGCGCCAGCCCAAAAACCGTCGGCCCGCTTCCGCTCATTAAAACACCGTCTGCACCGAGCAGTTTCATTTTTTCTTTCAATTTCGCTACGATAGGATAGCGTTTTAATGTTACATCTTCCAATGAATTCCCCAACAAACGGCACATGCTGCGATAATCGTTGGACTCAATCGCTTGAACCATCGCCACGACATTTGGATGAGAACAAGTTTCAACATTTAGCTGTTCATAAACATGCTTTGTAGATACGCCAATTGGCGGCTTGGCAAGAATCACCCAAGCTGGCGGAGGCGGGGCGATCGGCTCGATGATTTCACCGCGGCCGCTTGCCAGCGCCGTTCCTCCATAGACGCAAAAAGCAACATCTGAACCGATTTCTGAACCGATTTCCGCCAATTCTTCCTTCGACAAGCCTAACTGCCAAAGTTTATTCAATCCTCTTAATGCAGCCGCACAGTCGCTGCTTCCTCCTGCAAGCCCGGCGGCAACCGGTATGTTTTTTAAAATTTCAATTTTACAGCCCTGTTTCACGGCAAACCGTTCTTTTAACAGCTGCGCTGCTTTATACGCAAGATTGCGTTCGTCATTTGGAATCAATCCACTTGATGATTCGATTTCTATCTGATCGTGATCAGGCAGGGAAACATGAAGATAATCCGCCAAATCGATCGTCGTCATCACCATGCTCACTTCATGGTAGCCATCATCGCGCTGATGCAAAACGTCTAAAGCCAAATTGATTTTTGCTGGTGCTTTGATTGATAATGTCAACATTGGCCTCCTTCTTCTCCATTTCATGTCAAAATTATAATATAAACCAAACGCTGGGACTAGCCTGAGCATCACTAAGCCGTG
>CALKAO010000041.1 GCA_937983115.1 uncultured Caryophanales bacterium | reverse complement strand
CAGGTTTAATTCAATCTGGACAAAAGGGCAAGTAATTCTTATATAGAAAATCTAGCAGAATAAGTGAAGAAGCATAGATTTTGACTTCATTCAAGAAAACAATGATTCAGTAAAGGATCCTGACTTCATTTATTATTACATGATTTTTAAAGATGTGTCTTGGTCATTTTGTGCGGCTGCTATATGTTTAACCACTTTAAAAAATGTGAAAGTGCCGGGCTGCAAAAAGCGAGGCAAAGCAGCTAGTCATTCAACTCGCCTTTAGCTGCAGCATTTGTTGTAATTTGTGTTTTGTGCTCATATTTGGTGAATAATGTATGGCTTTGGAATGGTTCAGCAAATCATAAACAGGCGTTTTTTCAGGAGGCGATTAAGTTTGAAACATGTTTTAAAACAGATGCTAAATCATTCTGGAATTGATGTTGATGAAGAGGATTTGGCTGATGTGGAATCACAGCTTAAGAGATTGGATTCCGCAAAAACATCATTAAAAAAACTTCATCTAAAAGAAGTTGTGCCTGCAATGGTCTTTCGAGTGGAGGTGGAAGATGAATGACGGAACTCCATGAATATACAATCACAGAAGTTGGAGAAAGATTAAAAAGAAAAGATTTATCCCCTGTTGAATTAGTGAAACATATACTTTTGAGAATAGACGCAATTGATGGAAAGATAAATTCATTTATTACAGTTATGAAAGAAGCAGCGATAGAAAGTGCAAAACGCGCTGAAAGAGAATTATTTCAAGGAAATATTCGTGGGCCTCTTCATGGGGTGCCCATAGCTTTGAAAGATTTATTATATACAAAGGGTGTCAGAACAACTGCTGGTTCTAAACTTTTGGAAAGCTTCGTGCCAAGTTATAATGCAACAGTTGTTGACAAACTTCAAAAAGCTGGAGCAATCTTGATTGGCAAACTAAACATGCATGAGTTCGCATTCGGGAAAACAAATGAAAACCCGCATTACGGCAATGTGAGAAATCCATGGGATGTAACGCGCATCGCAGGCGGCTCAAGTGGTGGAAACGGGGCAGCTGTTGCAGCTGGCTTATGTTTTGCTGCTATAGGATCCGATACGGGTGGGTCCATACGCACGCCGGCTGCTTTTTGTGGAATCGTTGGATTAAAACCTACATTTGGGCGAGTTAGCAAATATGGAGTGATTCCGCTTTCTTGGTCTCTTGATCATCTTGGTCCAATGACGCGCAGCGTTGAAGATGCAGCCATCATTCTTGAAATTATTTCCGGATTTGATAAAAATGATCCGACAACAGTGAAAAAAGAGGCGCCTAATTATTCTTCATCTATTTATGAAGGGATTGAAGGGTTAAGGATAGGAGTGCCAATTAACTACTTTTTTGATGAAATTGATTCTGAGGTGAAACAATCTGTAACGGATGCGATGCACAATTTTGAAAAAATGGGTGCAAAGTTAGTTGAAGTTGAAATTCCTGAATTGGAGCATGCGTTGTATAGTCTATTATTAACCATTCGTTCAGAGGCAACGGCTTATCATCAGGATACATTAATTGAACAACCGCACGTCTATGGCAAAGACGTCCTTTCTTCTTTATTAGTTGGACAGCTGATTACAGCTGCACAATATATTAAGGTGCAACAGGCAAAACGTACGATTCAAGAAGGGTTTGCTAGAGAATTCAATAAAGTTGATGTGATTGCAGCGCCGACGGTGACGATGACAGCGCCAAAAATTGGTGAAAGTATTAAACGGATGAATGGTGTTGAAAAGTTGATTTCATCAGAGCTTGTTAGAATGGCAGCACCTGCAAATTTGACTGGAATTCCTTCGATTTCAATACCTATAGCTTTATCTTCATCAAATTTGCCAATCGCGATGCAAATTATGGGGAAACCATTTGATGAAAGGACAATTATAAGGGTGGCTGCAGCGTATGAACAAAAGTATCGGTTGACTAATCGTGTCCCGCTTAGTTGAAATTGAATAAAAACCAAAAAGGTGATTTGCTTTCGCTTTGAATCCCTTTTGATTTAACTAAGGAATAGTTAAATTTAAAGTTGTAAACAGGAAGGAAGATAGTCATTGTGGCAAATGCGGGACAAGAACCGATTTGGTCAAAGGGTTTTATTAGTATTGCAGTTGCAAACCTTTTTTTATTTTTTAGTTTTTTTTGCACATTTAACAACATTGCCAATTTACGCGGTTGATATTCTACAAAGATCGACAGGTGAAGCTGGGCTTGTAGTTACGGTTTTTTTATTAGCTTCACTTATTTTTACCCCTATATCGGGAAAAATTTTGGAATTTTACGGAAAGAAAAATGTACTTGTAATCTGCACAATTTTATTTCTATTGTCTACTTTGTTCTACATTTGGATAGAAAATTTTTCCCAGTTGCTTGTCTTGCGCTTTTTGCATGGTGTTTGGTTTAGCATTGCTACAACAGCAACCGGTGCAATTGCCGCTGATATTGTGCCTTTTCAAAGACGAGGTGAAGGTTTAGGCTATTTTGCAATGTCAATGAATGTTGCGGTTGTTGTCGGCCCTTTTCTTGCGTTAACTTTGTTGCAAATTTCCTCATTTGATGTATTGTTTATTGTCTTGACTTTCGTAATGATAGGCGGCGTTGTGTTAGCTTTTATTGTCAAGGTGCCATCAGTTGGAAAGGATGCGCCGATTATTAAAAAAAGTAAATTAAAGTTTGATGATATTATTGAGCGAAATGTATTGCCTATAGCTGTTGTCGGTGGTTTCGTAGCTTTTTGTTATTCAGCTGTTATTTCATATATCTCGATTTATGCACAGCAAAAAGGGTTAATGAAAACATCTGGAATATATTTTCTTGTATCAGCTTTGGCAATGCTTATTTCTAGACCATTTGTTGGGGCGGCTTTTTGATACAAAAGGGCCAAATATAGTTGTTTATCCAGCTTTTATTTTCTTTTCAGCGGGATTATGTGTATTGAGTTATACTGAATCCTCTTTTAGTTTGCTTTTTTCTGGTGTTCTAATTGGTTTAGGATATGGCTCTCTTTTGCCTTGTTTACAGGCACTTGCCATTCAATCTGTAACTCGCGAACGGTCTGAATTTGCTACTGCGACTTTTTACACTTTTTTTGATGGCGGTTTAGCTTTAGGTACATTCATTTTAGGATTTGTCGCGAGTTACATTGGCTATGAAAATTTGTATCTTTTGAATTCGTTATTCGTTGTAATGACAATATTTATTTATAAGTATGTTCGCTACAAAAAATCAGCCTCAGAGGAAGGATTAAAAAATTTTGACCATTGATTAGGAAAGATAACGATTTATTTTTTGTTCATTCTTCCGCCCAGTTTCCTTGGCGGAAAATCGGTTCGATGCGGCCATCGTCTGTTTCACCGTCGATGTCCAGCTGTTCTGAGCCGATCATAAAGTCAACGTGGACAATGCTTGAATTGGCGCCGTTCTTTTCCAGTTCTTCTTTGGTCATGGTTTTTCCGCCTTCCAGGCAGAAAGCGTAAGCACTGCCAATCGCAACGTGGCTGGAAGCATTTTCGTCAAAAAGCGTGTTGTAAAAAATCAAGTTTGTCTGCGAGATCGGCGATGAATGGGGAACGAGGGCGACTTCGCCCAAGCAGCGGGAGCCTTCGTCTGTTTCGATGAGCTGTTTTAATGTTTCATAGCCTTTTTTCGCCGTAAATTCGACGATTTTTCCGTTTTTAAATGTAAATGAAAAGCCGTCAATGACCGTTCCGCCGTAATTTAACGGCTTTGTGCTGGCAACGGTTCCGTTCACACCGTCTTTTTTTGGAGTGGTAAATACTTCTTCTGTTGGCATATTGGGTATAAATTCTATGCCGCGTTCATTTATTCCGCCTCCGCCGACCCAGCGATGTTTTTTTGGAAGTTCGATCGTTAAATCGGTGCCTGGGCCTTTGTAATGCAGTTTTTTATACTTTTTTTGATTTAAATAGTCGACTTTTTGCTGCAAGTTGGCTTGATGTTTTTTCCAGGCGGACACCGGATCCTCTTGATCGACCCTCGTCGCGCTCATGATCGCTTTCCACAGCTTCTTCATTCGTTCCGGCTCAGGCTCATTTGGAAATACTTTTTCCGCCCACTCTTTTGTTGGATAGGCAATGACGGTCCAGCTGATTTTATCGGATTGAATGTATTTCCGGAATTTTGCCATCGCTTCGCCCGCAGTTTTTTGCGCGGCTGCCACACGCGCGGGATCGACATCTTTTAGCAATTCGGGATTTGGCGCCAAAATGGACATGACCGCCGCCCCGTCTTCCGCCATTTCTTCATAGCCTTTTGCTTTCCACAACGGGTATTCCGTGAACGCCTCATCGGGAGCGTGAGTATATTTTACTTTCGCAAACGCATCATCGTTCCATTCGACGTGCACGTTGCGTGCGCCTTTTTTAAAAGCCGCTTCAGCGATTTCATAGACGAGCTCTTTGGCAAGAATCGGGGCATTGATGACGAGCAGCTGTCCTTTTTGAACATTCACGCCTGCTTGAACCGCTAGTTCGGCGTATTTTTTCAGCTCGTTTTTTGCAATCAACATGTTGAAAACCTCTTTTCTTTTTAAAATCTTGTTTCTCTTCCATAAGCAGCCCGTTTTTAAATGTGCTGTTTATCGTTATGTATGATTTTACACGGAATTGCGAAGGAAGGGAAATGTTCTCACCGATATAGGCATCCGTGAATACAATGTGTTAGCGAGGTGGTGAGAGGCATATGGAGTTTGTAAAACGAGCGGATCGGG
Source organism: uncultured Caryophanales bacterium (assembly GCA_937983115.1). Taxonomy (GTDB): domain Bacteria; phylum Bacillota; class Bacilli; order Bacillales; family UBA6769; genus Pueribacillus. The sequence continues at coordinate 2,979 of CALKAO010000041.1, read as the reverse complement.
AGAAAAGTCCGGAAGAGATTGAACGTGACGAATGGGAGCGCCAAAAAGCAAAACAGCGGTTGAAGCAGGCGATGACAATTGCATCTCCGATTTTTATTTTGCTTTTGTGGGAGATGCTGTCACGGACAGAGATAATTGATTCACGATTTTTTCCGCCTCCAACAGCGATTGTCGCTGCTTTTTTTAACATGATTCAAACCGGAACCTTATTTGACCATTTAAGCATCAGCTTGCTGCGAATTGTTGGCGGCTTTCTGCTCGGAGCGATTCCTGGCATCGTACTCGGTTTGCTCATGGGAATGTATGCCCCGTTTCGGCATTTTTTTCAGCCGCTGGTTATGGCGTTAATGCCAATTCCGACGTTAGCATTGCTGCCCATTATCATCATTATTTTTGGCATTGGCGAAATGTCCAAACTTGTAACGATCGCAGGGAGCGTTTTTTTTCCAGTTGTCATTAATACGGCTGCCGGCGTGATGAATATTGAACAAATTTATGTGGATGTTGCGAAAAATTACGGTGCAGGTTCAAAAGACTTTTTCTTTCAGGTGGCGCTGCCTGGAGCGCTTCCCGTCATGTTCGAAGGGATTCAAATGGGGCAGGCAATTGCGCTGCTGACCATTGTTGCAGCTGAAATGATGGGTGCAAATGAAGGGATTGGCTACTTGATCTGGACATCGTATAAAGCCTTTGTCATAACGGAAATGTTTGTCGGACTGATATTGATTTCGTTCTTTGGATATTTCTTTTCGCTGCTGCTTCGGTGGCTGCAAGCGAAACTTTTGCCATGGAGAGAGAACGGTTAAAGGAGGAAAAATGATGAGTCGACAAACGAAAATCAAACTTGAAAATGTAACAAAAGTGTTTTACAAGCGAGGCAACAGCGTCACTGCCATTCAAAACATTTCAGCTGAAATTAAAGACGGCGAGTTCGTTTGCCTTATCGGTCCATCGGGCTGCGGCAAAACGACGCTGTTAAAAATATTGGCGGGGCTGGAAACGCCGAGCTTGGGGCGCTATTCCATTTCAAGAGACAGCAAAGAAAAACCACTTCAGTCCATGGTATTTCAAGAAAAAGGGGTTTTTCCCTGGCTTACGGTTGCTGAAAACGTTGCGTTTGGCTTAAAGATGCAAAAGCTTCCGAGAGCCTATGTCAAAGAGCGAACTGCATATTTTTTAGAAAAAGTCGGATTAGCGCAATTTGCAAAACGGTATCCGAAAGAACTGTCTGGCGGCATGAAGCAGCGGGTCAGCATTGCCCGAGCGTTTGCTAACGACCCAGAAATTTTATTGATGGATGAACCGTTTGCTGCGTTGGATGAACAAAATAAATACATTTTGCAAGAAGAGCTGCTCAATATTTGGATGGAAACAAAAAAGACCGTCCTCTTTATCACGCATAGCATCGATGAAGCGCTTATGTTAAGCGATCGGATTTTATTGATGAGCGCTCAGCCAGGGAAAATTGCTGCTGATAAAACGATCGATTTGCCTCGGCCTCGCCATGTCGAACAAATTCGCTCAGACCAAAACGTTGCGAAGCAGTTTGTCGAAATATGGAAACATTTGCAAACGGAAGTTCAACGTTCGCGTCTGCAAGCGACTTGAAAGGAGTGACAGAAATGAATAAAAATCGATTGATAGGGTATGTAATTCCGATTTTTGCCATGCTGCTGGCCATTGCGGGGTGTTCGTCACAAAACGACGCTGCCGAAAAAACAGAAGAGGCCGGCTTGGAACTCCCGCCGCTTGAAGAGACTGCCAAAGTGTCAATTGCTGAAGATGGCGCGGCTTCTGGAGCAGGATTTTACATTGCCAACGAAAAAGGATATTTTAAAGATTTTAACATTGAGGTTGAATTTGTCACTTTTGCGAATTCAGATGATATGCTGCCTGCCGTTGCTTCAGGAAATGTGGATGTAGCAGGCGGAATTTCGACCGCCGCGTTTTTCAACTCCCTGGCTCAAGGAATTGATGTCAAGATGATTGCCGATAAAGGCCATAACATGAAAGGAAAATCGTATTTTACGTTTGTCATCGGCAAAGAGTTAACGGACGAGATTCAAAGCTATGAAGATTTTAAAGGAAAAAAGGTTGCGGTCTCAACCGTCAATGGCGTTGACGATTACATTTTTGAACAGATGCTGAATCACGGCGGACTGACGCGGGACGATGTTGAATTTGTCTTAATGGCTGATTTCGGAAACATGCTCGCTGCAGTCGGCAATGGTTCGATTGATGCAGCTTTGCAGATTGAGCCGCTGATTACAAAAGGCATTGCTGAAAATATTCACGAACGATTTGGGGATGCAACCGATTTTGCGCCAGAAGCGCAAATTGCGATGGTGCTGTCTTCGCCGAAATTTTTGAAAGACCGGGAAGATGCCGCTCTTCGTTTTATGGTTGCTTATTTAAAAGGTGTCCGCGATTATAACGATGCATTTGTTAAAGGAACCGGCGATAAAGATGAAATCATCGACATTATGACGAAGTACACCACATTAAAAGAAAAAGAGGTTTGGGAAGAAGTAAATGTTACGGGATTAAATCCGAATGGCGAAATGTTTATTGAAGACATAAAAAATCAATTTGAATTTTACAAATCGAATGGCGCGATTAAAGGCGAGCTGGATTTCGATGATGCCATCGATACCCGCATTACGGAGAAAGCTGTTGAGATTCTTGGCGTTTATGAATAGAAAATGCCTGTAAACAGGAAGCCTCTGGCGAATGCTGCGCCAGAGGCTTCATTGGTTGGGGATGGAAGAGCTGGCAAGATTGAATAAATGGCGAAAGCAAAAGAGCAAATGCCTGACGCCGGCTTTTACATTTTTTATCATATAAACAATGCTTTATGTTCTTGAATAAAAAAGGATATGAACGTTTCGCTGCAGCATGCAGCCTTTTTTTGTTGGGGCCATAATGGGACTTTTTTGAGGCTTTATAAGGGAAATTTTGAGCGTTTTTTATGAAGCCGCC
>CALKAO010000040.1 GCA_937983115.1 uncultured Caryophanales bacterium | reverse complement strand
ATTGGATAGGGTGAAGTTAACATTTCACTTCACCCCAACATTTGACTAAGAACCTGTTTTTTCTCTCTCTTATAGCGCAAGTGCATATCCTTGTTTGATTGAAGCACAATAAGCTTACGCGGAAAAGGAGAGAGACATCCATATGCGTATTTTGGAAAAGTTATTAGGCTCAATTGAAGTGACGAGAAGTTTAAAGCTGTTGATCTTCATCGGAGGATTGTATGCGTTAAGCATCGCTTTGTCAAATACGTTTGTAAATGTATTTCTTTGGAAACAGACAGGTGAAATCTTAGATATCGCTTTTTATAATTTAGCAATCGTGATCTCGCAGCCCATTGCATTTATCATCGCCGGCAAGCTTGCTAAAAAAATGGATCGAATTGTTGTGCTGCGAATCGGCGTCGTTTTATTAACGCTTTTTTACTTGACGGTGCTGGGTTTTGGAAGCCAGGCAAACCGTTATATTGTATTGTTGGGGTTTTTGCTCGGAGCAGGCTATGGGTTTTATTGGTTGGCATATAATGTTTTGACATTTGAAATCACGGAGCCGGAAACACGTGATTTTTTTAACGGATTTCTAGGGATTATGACTTCATTTTCGGGAATTGTGGGGCCTTTTTTTGCAGGCTATGTTATTTCAGCAATGGAAAAGTTTACAGGGTACAAAATTATTTTTTTATTTTCTTTGGCATTGTTTGTTGGGGCGGTTGTGCTCAGTTTTTTCCTGCAGCAGAGGAGTGCGAAAGGCGACTTTGCTTTCCAAGCTGTTTTTCGTGAGCAGAAAGTCAACAAAAATTGGCGCAATGTTTTATTTGCCCATTTTTTTCAAGGATGCCGCGAAGGGATTTTTACATTTATCATTGTGATTTGGGTTTACATGACAACAAAAAGCGAAATGGCCATTGGGACGTTTTCTTTTTTGATGTCGTTTACGCAGCTGATTGTCTATTATGCCGTTGCCCGCTTTATTACGGAAAGATATCGCAAAACAGCGATTTTAATCGGAGGCGTGATTTTATATCTATCGCTTTTTATCATTTTGTTTGATTTAACCTATGCTGCCTTGCTTGTTTATGCAGTCATTATTTCGATTGCCTATCCGCTATTGCTCGTTCCCTATCAATCGATCACGTTCGATGTGATTGGCATGGCGAGAAATGCGGCGGAACAGCGGGTGGAATATATCGTTTTTCGCGAGTTGTATGTCAATTTGGGCCGCATTCTTTCCATTGTAACGTTCGTATTATGTGTGCATTTCTTTAAAGAGCAGAGCATTCGATATGTCATGCTGATATTTGGCGCAGGGCATTTTATTCTCTATTTTTTCATTAGAAATGTGTCATTTAAAAAGCGGGCGGCAATCACGCATTAATGCATAAAAAATGCGAAACCATTTTTCGGTTTCGCTGCTATTTTGTAAGCACTTCTGCAATTTCTTTAATGGTCATTTCGCTGTTAAGTTCGTAAGACCCAGCTTTTATCGAGGACTCTAAATCATGCTTTTTTATGTAATTTGTAAAATCGGATTTATTTGCGATTAATTTTACATCTTGAAGTTTTTGCCCAACGTCTCCGGTGCTCATTCCGGGCGATACGTCAAAAATCACTTGAATGACTTTTTCTTGCTTCGATTCTTCTTTTTCTTGTTTTGGCTGTTCTTTTTTCTCGTTTTGCTTTTCTGCCTCGGTATGTCTTTCATCGTTTAAATCTTGATATTCTTTTTCAGTTAAAAGCACCAAATTGTGTTGACGCGCATAGTTTTCAATATCGCTATCAGTCAATTCAGCATTCGCGTCCGGCTTGTCCGTATGAAAGTAGTAGACGTAACTCAAGACAAGCGTCGCAATGATGAGTCCTCCGGCAAATCCCCTTAACCCGTGTTTTGTCATGGTTTATCCTTTCTTGCCTTCCATTTTATTTGGCTGGCTGTCTGTAAGCATCAGCTCTTCTTCTAAAACAGTCACTTTATTTTTCAGTTTTAAAATTTCTTGCATTAAGCTGATTGAAAAGTTTTCGAGCTGTTTTTCTACATCTTTCACTGGGTCTTGCTTAAAATAAGAAAAGATTAAGAGAGCGACTGATGCGACGAGGAGCAATAAAATGGTTAATTCCAATGCAAATCCCCCAAATCTGTAAAAATTTTTTTGAAAATACGGTCGAAATCGCTCGAATGAATGCTAATCATAAGTTTAAACGACATGTTAAAAAAAAGGAAGAGAAAATCGATGCTTGCATAGAGGAAACCGTTTTGATACAATTTATAGGTACAAATTTAAGAGATGGCGACGTGAGTTGGGATGAGATTGGAGGTAATCGAAGATGCGCGTGCAAGTGACGCTTGAGTGCACAGAGACAGGAGATCGCAATTACATTACAACGAAAAATAAGCAAAAAAATCCTGAAAGACTTGAATTGATGAAATATAGCCCAAGGCTAAAAAAGCATACGTTGCATCGTGAAACGAAGTAAGAGCAGTAGGTATAAAAACCTGCTGCTTTTTTCGACTTTTCAAGAGGTGGTCTCATGACGAAGGAAGAATGGCGCAATGCCATGAAAAAAAAACTTAAACAACAGACTTTCGACACATTCAAACAAAATTGCTCTTTGATTTATGCTAAGCTTTATCATAAACGCGCTTGGAAAAGAGCTAAAACTATTGGAATAACATTATCGATTCATGGCGAAGTTGAAACGCGGCCGATTATTGAACGCGCATGGAAATTGGGCAAGCGCGTAGCTGTTCCAAAAAGCAATCCGCGTCTGCGGACATTGGCTTTTTACGTCATTCAATCTTTTCAGCAAGTTGAAAAAGGCTATGCAGGCATTATGGAGCCAGACCTCAAACAAACGAAGAAAATCAATCATGATGAAATCGATCTTTTATTTGTGCCCGGACTTGTTTTTGATAGAGAGGGTTATCGAATTGGCTATGGCGGCGGCTATTATGATCGTTTTTTGCGAACATATCGCAACAAGACGCTCAGTTTAGCTTTTGATTTTCAGATTGTCGACCGCCTTCCGAGATATTCTTATGATTTGCCGGTTCAGTGCATCATTACCGAGAAAGATGACATCAAGGCTCATGCAAAAGGGGAAAGATAAAGATGGATCGTTTAGATGAACGCTATTCGCGGCAAATGCTGTTTGCGCCGATCGGAAAAAATGGACAAGAACGATTGCAGCAAAGCAGCGTCCTTATCGTTGGCATGGGAGCGCTTGGGACAGTTGTAGCCAATCATCTTGTCCGAGCCGGCGTCGGCAAGGTGAAATTTGCGGATCGGGATTTCGTAGAGCTTTCGAACTTGCAGCGGCAGATGCTGTATGATGAAGACGATGTTGAATTAGCCCTGCCGAAAGCAATTGCGGCGGAGCGAAAACTGAAAAAGATCAATCGTGAAGTGGAAATTGAAGGTTTAGTCATAGATGTGACGGCTGAGAATATTAATAGATTGTTAGAAGGAATTGATCTTGTCATCGATGGAACGGATAATTTTGCGACGAGATTTTTGCTTAACGATGCCGCTTTTAAGAAAGGAATTCCATTTGTTTATGGCGGAGTTGTAGGCTCACGGGGGATGAGCGCTCTGTTTATTCCGGGAAAAACCGCATGTTTGCGCTGTTTTATCGAGCACGATTCGAGCGGCGAAACTTGTGATACGGTTGGCGTTATTTCGCCAATTGTTGATCTGATTGCTTCCTATGAAGCGACTGAAGCACTTAAATATTTGATTGGTGATCCATCGCTGAGAAATACATTAATTTCAGTCGATCTTTGGAGAAACCGCATATCTGAACTAAAGTTGGATCATGTGAATCATGCTTGCTTAACTTGTCAAAAAAAGGAATACCCGGCGTTGAAAAGCGGTGGTGACGTCGCAACGACGCTTTGTGGACGAGATTCCATTCAGATTAAAGGCAAACAGCCTATTTCTTTAGACGAGTGGTCAATTCGCTTGGAAAAAGTTTGCAAAGTTAAAAAAACTCCTTTTTTATTGCAGGCAAGCCTGCCAGAAGGGGAAACGCTTGTTTTGTTTCCAGACGGAAGAGCGATCGTTCAAGGAACGGATGATGTTGCCCGTGCAAAAACGTTATATGCAAGGTATATCGGCTTGTAGCAGCCGCCCGTAAAGGACGATAAAAAATAAATCCATGCTTCTGTTTGCGTGACAGGCAAATATTGGGCTCCGATCATTTTGGAAAGCTGGTTTCAATCGTTTCGGCATGCGATTTCAGAATAAGTCAATGCATACCCCCTATACAAGATAAATGATTTAAGGTATAATGAGGTTTTGGTAAAAGGATGCGCTATGAAAACGATATATGATATTCAGCAAAGATTAAAGCGATTTGGGATTTTAATCTATACTGGAAATCGAGCTGCAGATCTTGAATTGATGGAACTTGAACTTCGCGAATTGCAAAAGCTTGATTTGATTGAGGATTCAGAATTTGCATTAGCGATAGCCGTCTTGCGCAAGGAAATGAAAAAAGAATCGGAAAAAAATGAGAGACTTAAAGACTATTTTTTGTGAATGATGCAGTAAAACGTTTTGTTGTTTCGTTTATATGGATGAGTGAAAGTCATGCAAAGCATTTTTTCCCGTCTTGAAGGCTGATCGTCAAAAATGAAAAAGCTGTTAAAGATTGATTCGGCGAAAGGCAAAGATGGAAAATGGCTTTAATATGATTGAGGAGTGCTATGTTGCGATGAAGAAAACATTAGCAAGCTATTCAATGTTTTTGACTGCTGCAATATTATTATGGATAAAAACGTATTTGGTCAGTAAATTTTACTTTAATATCCCGCTTGAAAACAACATGCAGGAATTCATATTGTTCATCAGCCCGTTAAGCACGGTTCTGCTATTTTTTGGCTTTAGCCTCTTTTTTTCGGAAAAGCGAAGAAATCGCATGATTGTGCTTATCAGTATCGTCGGCTCGATCATTCTTTATGCAAATGTTGTATTTTATCGTTTTTTTAACGACTTTATTACAATTCCAGTTTTATTTCAGACGAATAATTTAGGGGATTTAGGAAGCAGTATTTTGGAGCTTATCCGTTTTACAGATTTTCTGTTTTTTATTGATGTTTTGGTTTTGGCGGTTTTAATGAAGTTTATTTCTGCAAAGCCAAAGCCGATTACAAAAAAACAAATCGCATCCGTTTTTGCGGCAGCCATCGCTCTGTTTGCCGTCAATTTGGGATTGGCGGAAACAGAACGGCCCCAATTGTTGACAAGAACGTTTGACAGAGAAATGTTAATCAAAAATATTGGCGTATACAACTACCATATTTACGATATTTTCATGCAATCAAGAGCTCAAGCGCAAAGAGCGTTAGCGGACAGCAGCGAAATCGTCGACATTGAAAACTATGTAAATGCGAATCGCGTTAAACCGAATGAAGCTTTTACAGGAATTGCTGAAGGAAAAAACGTCTTTGTCATCGTTTTAGAGTCCACCCAAGATTTTGTGATCAACAATACGGTTGATGGCGAAGTCATTACTCCGTTTTTGAATGAGCTTATAAAAGACAGCTATTATTTTCCGAATTTTTATCACCAAACGGGACAAGGCAAGACATCCGATTCTGAATTTTTGCTGGATAATTCATTGTATCCTTTGCCAAGCGGCGCTGTTTTCTTTACGCATTCGCAAAATGAATACGACAGCCTGCCTGAAAAGCTAAATGAAAAAGGCTACTACACTTCTGTTTTTCATGCAAACAATAAGAGCTTTTGGAATCGGGATGTCATGTACGAAACGCTTGGCTACGATCGTTTTTACGATGTCAATAGCTTTTTAGTGACCGATGAAAATTCAGTTGGCTGGGGTTTAAAAGATGACGAGTTTTTTGAGCAGTCCATTCAATATTTGAAAAGTTTGCCGCAGCCTTTTTACGCGAAATTCATTACATTGACGAATCATTTCCCTTTTACTTTAGATGAAGAAGACCAATTGATTCCACCTTGGAATTCGAGCAGCGGCACGTTAAATCGCTATTTTACAACCGTCCGTTATTTGGATGAATCGCTGAAAATTTTCTTTGATCGTCTAAAAGAGGAAGGATTGTATGAAGATTCCATTTTCATTTTATACGGCGATCATTACGGCATTTCAGAAAATCATAATAAAGCGATGGGTGAATTTTTAGATCGAGAAGTGACGCCATTTGAAAGTGCGCAATTGCAAAAAGTTCCATTTATGATTCATATCCCTGGACATTCAGGCCAAGTGATTGAGACTGTTGGCGGCCAAATCGATATGAAACCGACTATTCTCAATTTGCTCGGCATTGATGCAAAAGATGGGATTTATTTCGGAAATGATTTGTTCTCAAAAGATCGCCAAGATTTTGTTGTCTTTCGGGATGGCACTTTTGTGACGAAAGATTATGTGTATACGAAAAATGTTTGCTACGAAAAAGAAAGCGGCAAAGAAACGGATATGGAACATTGCGAGCCGTATAAAGATAAAGCCGAAAATCATCTCGGCATGTCTGATCGAATTGTTTATGGAGATTTGCTGCGGTTCTTTAAACATGAGGAGCAAAAGAATTTGGAGCAACGGCCATAGGACATTCAAAAATGGACAGCACCTTTTAAAAGGAGGTGCTGTTTTTTCGTTTCTTTGCCATTTTTACGGTCAAATGATCCAGGGGCGAAAACAAAAAAAGAAATTCCCCGCAAAGCCATTGTTATGAATTTGATTTTTCAATCATAGGGTAGTAAAGAAAGCGGGGGGATTCAATTTGGATATTATTGTTCAGCGAGGAGATACATTTTGGAGCTACAGCCAACTTTTTCGCATTTCGCTGCCTTTAATTATTGATTCAAACCGCGGTGTGGATGCGTTGAATCTAAAACCGGGCAGCAATGTGAAGATTCCCGGGTTTATATCGAAAAATTATACGATTCAACGGGGCGATACGTTTTATTCGATTGCTTATCGGCATCATGTTCCGCTTGAGCAGCTGCTTTTTTTAAACCGGCAATTTGATCCAATGAAGCTGCAAATCGGGGATTCGATTCGAATTCCAATTCGTGTCACATGGCGTCTTGTTTCTGATGTCCAAGCGTATGATTATAAAAAAATGACGACGGATATTCGAAGATTGCTTACTGTGTATCCTTTTTTGCGGCATAATGCGATTGGAGAAACGGCAATGAAGAAACCAATTCCTCAGATTGTAATAGGAACTGGATCAAAACGCGTTCATGCCAATGGATCTTTTCATGCAAATGAATGGATTACAACGCCGCTTCTTATGCAGTTTCTCAATGATTATTTGTTGTCACTGACCAATCAAACGAATTTTCGCAGCGCAAATATGTTCGATTTGTATACTGCGACGCAGCTTTCCCTTGTTCCGATGGTCAATCCTGATGGCGTTGATCTCGTGCTGCATGGCGCTCCGAAAGATGAACCGTATCGTTCAACAGCATTGAATCTGAATAATGGGAAGGAAGATTTTTCAGGCTGGAAAGCGAATATTCGCGGTGTCGACTTGAACAACCAATTCCCGGCTAAATGGGAAATTGAAAAGGAAAGAAAACCGCAGCAGCCAGGCCCGCGCGATTATCCAGGCGAACGTCCATTGTCGGAACCTGAAGCGATTGCAATGGCCAATTTGACAAAACGCTCGAATTTCAACCGCGTGCTCGCCTTTCATTCACAAGGAAAAGAAATTTATTGGGGTTTTGAAGGCCTTGAACCGCCGGAATCCGAAGTGATCGTGAATGAATTTGCCCGTGTGAGCGGCTATACGCCTGTCCGTTATTTGGACAGCTATGCAGGTTATAAAGATTGGTTTATCCAAGATTTTCGCCGTCCTGGCTTTACGATTGAAGTGGGAAAAGGGGTCAATCCTTTGCCGATCTCGCAATTTCCTGAAATATATCGTGACAATGCAGGGATTTTATTGGCTAGCTTATATATGTAAAGATTGTATTTGGCTTCATTTTTTGCCATAATAAAGATAAGCTGTATACAAGTTGATAAGATGAGGCTAGGGGTGCGTTTTTCGCTGAGAAAAAGGAAGGTTTTCCTTTTACCCTTATTACCTGATCTGGATCATGCCAGCGGAGGGAAGCTGATTATGTGAAATACCATAATCGTATTCAGTTGATTATGGTTTTTTATTTTCGTGTAAAAAGCTCGCCGTTTGGCGAGTTTTTCTATGAGTCAGGGAATTGTTTGAAGGGGTGATTGGATGCTCGATTTTCGGCTTTATGTCATTACAGGAGAGGAGTTTCATCCTCATCGTCCGCTCGTTGATGTCATGCGGGAAGCGATGGAAGGCGGAGCTGATTTTATTCAATTGCGGGATAAAAAAAGCACAAAAAAACAAATTTTAGAAAAAGCAAAAGCGCTGCGTCAATTGACAAAACAATACGGCGTTCCGTTTATCGTGAATGATCATGTTGATATTGCGCTGGCTGTAGATGCGGATGGCGTCCATTTAGGACAAGATGATCTTCCTTTGCAAGAAGCGCGCAAAATTGTGGGCGACAAAATTATCGGAATTTCCACGCATTCGATTGAACAAGCGTATGAAGCCGAAAGAGGCGGCGCCGATTATATCGGAGTGGGTCCGATTTTTCCGACAAAAACAAAAGAAGATGTCGTTGAACCGGTGACATTGTCGTATTTGCGCGAAGTTGTCGAAAAAATTTCGATTCCGTTTGTTCCGATCGGCGGAATTAAACTTCACAACGTTGATGAAGTGCTTGACGCAGGCGCAAAAAATGTATGCGTAGTCAGTGAAGTTGTTGGAAGTTCAGACGTAAAAGGGACGTGTGAAGCTTTTATTGAAAAAATCAAAGCGAGGGAGAGTCGATGAGATTAACGGTGAATGGGGAAGAAAAGCGTTTGCCCCACGTAAAGAATGTCGCTGAACTCGTTGCTCATTATAAACTGGAAGACAAATTGGTCGTCGTTGAAATTGATGGAGATGTTGTCGATCGGTCTGAGTGGCAAAGCATGGAACTGCAAGAAGGAATGTCAATTGAGCTGGTGCATTTTGTAGGAGGAGGGTAAAGAGATGATGAATGATGATTTTGTGATTGCTGACGTGAAGCTTAAGTCAAGGCTATTTTTAGGCACGGGGCGTTTTGCAAATCCAACGGTTCAAAATGAAGCGATTGCGGCGTCTGGCACTGAGGTGCTGACCTTTGCGATTCGGAGAGTGAATTTGCAGGAGCCGAATGAAGATGGCATTTTGCAGCATCTCGATTTAGATCGATTCCGCTTTTTGCCAAACACTTCTGGAGCAAAAACGGCTGAAGAAGCGGTGCGCATTGCGAGGCTGGCCAGAGCTTCTGGGATAAGCAATTGGATTAAAGTGGAAATTTGCGCAAACGATAAGACGCTTCTTCCTGATCCGGTGGAAACGTTAAAAGCGACTGAGCAATTGGTTAAAGAAGGCTTTGTTGCTTTGCCGTACACGTCGGATGATCCGATTTTATGCAAACATTTGGAGGAAGCAGGCGCGGCGGCAGTCATGCCGGGAGCATCCCCCATTGGCACAGGGCTTGGCGTGTTAAATCCATATAACTTATCGCTTATTGTCGAAGAAGCGAATGTTCCCGTAATCGTTGATGCGGGCATCGGCTCGGCGAAAGATGTTGTTGAAGCAATGGAGCTTGGCGTCGATGGCGTATTGTTGAATACCGCTGTCGCGGAAGCAAAAGATCCGGCAAAAATGGCAAAAGCGATGAAATTGGCTGTTGAAGCTGGGCGCTATTCCTATTTAGCGGGAAGAATTGAAAAACGCCGCTATGCAAAAGCATCAAGCTCAACTACGGGATATTTGTCTAAATAGTCATTTGTATTTGGCGCAAGTCATGTTTATAATAGGGCAAATGAAAGTTTTTATCAGATGGATTGGAAGGAGGATTTTCACATGATTTCTAAAGCATTGACAATCGCTGGTTCAGACAGCGGCGGCGGCGCAGGCATCCAAGCGGATTTGAAGACTTTTCAGGAATTGAACGTTTTTGGCATGAGCGCGATAACCGCATTGACCGCCCAAAATACACTCGGGGTTCATGCTGTTTATCCACAGACAGTGGAAGCCGTCGTATCACAAATTGAAGCGGTAGCGGTCGATTTGAAACCCGATGCAGTCAAAACGGGAATGCTGTTTTCAAAAGAAATCATTGAAGCTGTCGCTGATCAGCTGGATGTGCATCAATTAGAAAATTTAGTTGTTGATCCGGTAATGATTGCAAAAGGCGGGGCGCAACTGCTTCAAGATGATGCCATTGCAGCCTTATGTGAAAAGATATTGCCAAAGGCAACCGTCATTACGCCAAATTTGCCAGAAGCTGCTCGATTGGCGAGCATGGAGAGCATTGAAAATATATCAGAAATGAAAAAAGCAGCCCGGCGCATCCATCAGCTTGGTGCAAAGCATGTTTTAATTAAAGGCGGGCATTTAAGCAGCGATCAAAAAGCGATTGACCTGCTTTACGATGGATTTACGTACTATTCCGTTTCCTCTGATCGCATTGATACAAAGCATACCCATGGGACGGGTTGCACGTATTCGGCAGCGATTGCAGCTGAGCTGGCAAAGGGGAATGATTTGCAAAAGGCCGTGAATAAAGCAAAACATTACATCACTTGCGCGATCCGGCATAGTTTGGCCATTGGAAGCGGAATTGGCCCGACAAATCATCGCGGCCATCGATTGGAAGAACAATTAAAAAGCTAAATCAACTGAGTGATTTAGCCTTTTCGTTTTTTCTTTAATTGATGAAAAACAAGAAGCGGGATTATGCCAAACCAGCGAAAGGCAAAAGGTTCTTTTTGCTCTTTTTTTGTTTGTTTCATTGCTTTTCTCTCTTCTTTTGAAGAGAGAATGTATTTCAGCATGCTTTCGGTAACGTATTTGAAATAATCGTCGCTTGACATTGCGATCACCTAACGACAGCATGCCCGATTTTTATCATTTTTATTCATGATTTCAATGATTTTGCCAACTGTTTCTTCAATGGTTAAATCGGTTGTATCAATGGTGTAATCAGCTTCCCTATACAAGGGAAGCCGCGATTGGAGCCGGGATTTGATTTCTCTCATTTTATCTCCAGCTAATAGCGGTCTGGAATCGTCATCTTTTAATCTTTCATAAATCACTTCGGGTGTGCAGTAAAGAAAGAAGACGATGCCATTCTTTTTCATAAACGCACGATTGGCTTTTTTTAAAATGATCCCTCCGCCTGTTGTAATGATAGCGTTTTCGGTTGGCAATGAACGCAGCACGTTCGATTCCACTTCACGAAAGTAGTTTTCGCCTTCCATTTTGAAAATTTCTGTGATGGTTCGTTTTTCGATTTCAGCAATTCTCTCATCACTATCATATACAGGGAGTTTCAGCTTTTCGCCAAGCGCTTTTCCGATCGTTGTTTTGCCTGCACCCATAAAACCTGTAAGATAGATTGCTTTCACGATTTTGTCACTCCGTCCATTTTATGATCGTGTGCGTTCGCACATCATAAATGACTGTTGCTTTCCGTCCTCCTGCTAAAGCCGTTCTTGTTTCGAATTGGACGGTTGCAGTCTGTTCATTGATTTCTACAATGTGATATGCAGCAGAACCGATGCCAAATGAAAATTGCCCGTGTTCTTCTATTGTATCCGATTTTTTCAACTGTGACAGCATCTCATTCGAGGCAGATTGAAGAAGCAATCCGTGGTGGAAATAATTTTTTCGCTCTTGAAAGAATAGCCGATCGGTTTCAAGCAGTTCAATTTGATGGATGACAAGCGAGGATAAAAGCAAAGACAAAATCATCACGAGCGGCAAGATAAATCCTTCTTCACGCTTCAGCATGATCATCTCTTCTCCGTGCAAATTTTCGTTCATATCGTTCGCCATCTTTGCCTTCGATTCGGATGACGACAAGTGAATGATTTAATTCATAATCGACAGCTTTTATGTTTTGCAGCAGCACCTCGTGTCCGCGCTCATTGACACGGCGCCGGATGAGATCGTTGTATTGTTCATAGCTCACTTTGTCTTCATTGTGCAACACAACGATTAAATTCTTGTTTTCAATGAGCATTTCTTTTGCATTGTATATTTCTCGGCTTATTTGCATGAAAAAAAGTTCAACTTCTTTAGCCTGCAATTTTTCTGCAGGCGCTGTTTTAAAATAAGCGAGAATGAATGGAAATAAAAAGAGCACAATTGAAATGAGAAATAAGGAAAAAATGGTTTCGAACAATGTAAAGCCGTTACTTTTCTGAATCATCGCGTACAACTCCGCATTCTTCATAGGCTCGTCCGTTTCGACCTTCCCAGTTAATGCAAATGTGCACATTTCGATCGCTTTTGTGTAAATGGAGGGTATAAACGGTGCCGTTTTTAATCATCGTTTGCTTCAAGAAATCAGGCGGTTGTTTGAATGCGTTTCGCTCTTCAAATGCATTATGGAGAATTTCATAAGCAGCAAGCTGTTCCGCCACCGTTTGTCTTTCTTTTAACACGAGAATAAAAATGGAAGTGGAAGCAGCTATGGCAACGGCGAGGATGGCGATCGCAAACATCACTTCGATAAATGTAAAGCCTTTATAATTTTGAAACATGAAATCGCCCCTTTCCGAGCTGAAAGGTTAATTTATATTTGCCTTTTTGCGTATTGACAAACATCGTCCCAGGGTTGCGAATATTTCCGTTTGCATTAAATCGAATCGTCGTCTCCATTGACCCTTTTTCAACCTTAAAATGAGTCGGGTAGCTTCTCTGCAAAATGGTTTGATTGTCCACTCTGATTTGGTATAGAGAGGATGATGTTCGAAAGTCAAGCAAAATCGGCTTCCCTCTTGATAGTGCGGTGGCTTGTGCATAGTACAGATCATCCTGCAGTTGTTCAAAAAAAGATTCGACTTCTTTTGAATTTGCCATTGAAGCAAACGAGGGGATGAGAATCAGCGTTATCGCGCCAAAAATAGCGATTACGAGACTGAGTTCGACGAGTGTGTAGCCTTTTTCGGTATTCATGGCCTGCTGCCTTTTACAACTTTTCCATCATTGTTAAGCGTTAATGGCGTTCCATCTGGACATGCGATGTCATCACTGTCGCCAAATGCTTCTAAATAGGGTTTTAAATCGTTAATTGAATCCGGCTGTTCCCCGTTATGCTCGGCGATATAAACGCCGATTTGCCCTTGCACCATTTTTATTGTCGCGTCACAGCTTTTCTCGTTGGCAACATTCGAATTTTTTGTAATGTTGGGCACGATAATCAACAACAAGATCGTAATGATGGCGAGAACGATCATCATCTCAATCAGTGTAAAGGCGCGTTCGTTTAATAAATGGTTTTTCATTATACATCTTCCTTTCCTATAAAGATTGCATAAATTGAAGCATGGGGAGCATAACTGCCAAAAACATCAGAAGCACAATGAAGCCGACGATTGTGAAAATGATGGGTTGAATGATGTTTAATGTTTTTATGATGAACGCTTCCACTTTGTGAAATAAAAGTTCAGAATAAATCGCCAATTCATCGGCAAGCTTTCCGTTGATTTGGCCATGTTTAATGATCGCGGCCAGCTCCTTTTGATATAAATGGCGGCCCAGCATAATGTTTTCAAGCGATTCACCGCTCAACAGGCGAAATTTAATTTCGACGGCTTCTTGTTGGAAAAAAGGGGAGTATTTTTGCTGTTCGAAAATGCGGAACGCTTTATTGATGGAAATTCCTGCTTGGAGAAGGGAGCTTAAATTTAAGCTGAATCGCTGCGTGATCAACAATTTTGTCAACTGCCGGACGAATGGAATGTTAAGCAATGCCATCAGCTTAGCCCGCGGCGATCTGTTTCGCATTTTTATGTGGAAGGCGAGAACGCTTATCAATAAGCAGACCAGGGCGGACAAAAACACGAAAGGCAAAGATTTCACGATTGAAATAATCAATAATGAGGGGGCCGGCAGCCCGCTTCCGATTGAGCTGTACAATGTTGAGAACTGAGGGATGAGATAACGCAGCAGCATATAAGCCATCATGCTGGTCAGCCAAATTAAAAAAAGCGGATATTGCAAAATTTTCTGCAGCCTCTCTTTAAATATTTCGCGTTTTTCAAGGATCTGGCCGCTATAAATGAACCCTTCCGGCAAATTGTAATGCTCGAAAAAATATAAGCTGGCAACTATGTCACCTGGAAATGAAAATTGCTCCAAAATATCCGGCAATCGTTCGCCATTTTTTAATTGATTCAGGATATGAGCAATATGCCGCTGAATTTCGCCGCGCTCATTCATCGCATATAGCTCTAAGCTATTCGCCAAAGAGTAGCCGCGCTGCATGAAATCGCCAATTCGGATTAGAAAATCTGCCATTTCATTTTTTTTCCACTTTTTTGCGGTCATCATCTATCAATCCACATTTCATGAAAATTTTTTGGTAAATATCCTTTGATTATCGCTTTGGAAATTTCATCTTGAAGTGTAGGATGAGCGATTGAAGGTTGTTCGTTCCGCTGGATTGCAAACAAGGAGTCGCTCAGGTTTTCTTTTGACAATAATTCGATGAGCGCAAGCCGTTTTTTTTCATGGATTTCTATGTTGCAGTATTGCCGGCATTCGCTGCAGACGATATTGACGAGCTGCTGAGTTGCGATCGCTGTCATCGTTTGCTGAATATCTGTTAGCGGAATGCCGAATTCCAGCAGGCGATATATGGCTCCAATGGTGTTTTTAGCGTGCATTGTAGTCACAATTAAATGGCCGCTTAATGCAGCTTTTACCGCAATTTTTGCCGTTTCAACATCCCGGATTTCTCCAACGAAGATAATATCCGGATCTTGGCGCAGACTCGCTTTGAATCCTTCTGCAAATGTAATACCTGCTTTTTTGTTGATTTCCATTTGTGTAAATGCATCGTTTTGAATTTCGATCGGGTCCTCGATCGTCAGCACTCTGCGATTATATTTTTCTGCTGCGACTTGAAGCAGGGCGTAAATCGTCGTTGATTTTCCAGCGCCTGTCGGACCGGTAAGAACAATGAGACCATGCTGCTCTTGGATGTATAAAAGCAATGGCTTTGCAGTTTCTGGAAACAGGAACAGGTTTTGAAAAGCAATGTTGTTTCTTTGTGGAAGCAATCGGAGAACGAGGCTTTCGTTAAACGGAGTTGGAATGGTTGAGAGCCGGATGTTGAGCGGCTTGTTCAAAATGAAAAGAGTTAATGATCCATTTTGCGGTTTCCGTTTTTCGCCGATATCCATATTTGCCTGAAATTTATAGTGCGACAACATGCGGCTATATAATGTTTCACTTATCTGTTTGTATGGATGGATTTCGCCGCGGATTCGAAATTGAATATGAATCGATTGTTTTTTCGGCTGAAAATGAATGTCAGAAGCGTTGTCGCTTGCAGCAGCTGCAATGATGTCGATGCAAAGTCTTTCAATTTCTGTCAAATCATCACCTTCCTTTTTTCGATTGTTGCATCATTCATTCGCCATTTTTTTTCAAAATCCTTCTTTGCATTGAAAAAAATCTGCATGATTTTTTGGAAAGCTGTTCATAATAAAAACTGTCGTTGGGCTATAGCCAAGTGGTAAGGCAACGGACTTTGACTCCGTGATGCGTTGGTTCGAATCCAGCTAGCCCAACCAATTTCCTTAAATTTGACACAAGTTTGCCATGATTTTTGCCAGGAACATTTACATTTGGAAGTTGACTCATATATAATGGAAAGTAAAGATAGGTAGTGAAGGAGGGAACGGAAGTGGCTCGTATGTTTCGTGTATTAGGATTTTGGACTGCAATGATAGCAATTATGGCATTTTTAGGCGATTTAGACAATATGGCCATGCTGTTTTTAGCACAGACGATTGTTTTCGTTTCACTTGGCTATTTAAATTTATCTGAACGGGTGTATATGTACCTATTCGGTGCATATTTAACGCTTTTTATGGCAGGATTTACATATTGGACTGTTTTTGTCATGTCTTAATATAAATGTTAAAAAAGACGAAGTTGCTAAACTTCGTCTTTTTTAATGGCTGCGGCCAAGCGAGAGGCTGATGTTTGTTGATTAAAACCCTGTCAGAAAAGGGTTTGCATTCATTTCGTTGGCAATTGTCGTTTCCGGTCCATGTCCAGGGCAAACGATCGTCTCTTCAGGCAGTGTAAGCAGTTTGTCGTGAATGCTTTGGATCAGCTGGTTATAATCTCCAAATGGAATATCTGTCCGTCCTATGCTGCCTTGAAATAGGGCATCGCCTGAAAAGACAACGTTCCCATCATTAAAATAATAAGAGATGCTGCCTGGCGAATGGCCAGGTGTTTCAAACACTTCGATCTGAAAGCTGCCGACCGTTAAAGTTTGTTCGTTAGAAATGATCTCGTCGGCTTTTCGCGCGGTAATGCGCCCGAGCGGGAAGCGGGCTGAGCCGTTTAAGTCGGGGTTTTCCAGCCAATGCTGCTCTTTTTCATGAATGTAGACCGGGATGTCAAATTCGTCTCGTACATCGTCAACCGCGCCGATGTGATCAAAGTGAGCGTGCGTCAATAAAATTGCCTTTGGGTTTGCTTGAAGTTCCCGTATGGTTTGGATAATCCGCTGCCCTTCACTGCCAGGGTCAACAATTAATGCTTCTCCGTTTTCATGATGCCAAATGACATATGCATTTTCTTGCAGTGGCCCAACTGGAATCTGTTTCCAATTCATTTTAGTCCCTCCTAAATCTAAGCAACTCCGTCATTGACCATTTTACACGAAATCATTCATGAAAACAGATTTGGCGGATACATTTTTTATTTGTTACATCTTTATAAAATTTTGCGCAATTGTAAAGATGCTGGCGGGAAGTGAACTCGACAAATGAATGAAAAACAGGTAAAATATGTTTCGTACACACCTATTGCGTTTCTGAATGCTTGTTTCGGATATAGGGAATAATAGGGAAAACACTTGAAAGGAGAACAGTCATGGCTCTTGCAATCATTTTTATGCTTATTGCGATATTGGGGCTTGCTGCAATTTTTCGCGAATTGCGCAAAAAAAATATGCTCGGTTTTGTATTTGCGCTATTAGCCGTTGTTGTTTTCGGCTGGTTTAGCGTTATGACGTTTATTGATGTGTTTCAAGGCGGCGGAGCGCCTTCACCACTATAAACTTATACGAGCAGCGAAGAATTACATAGTAAAACAACGAATTAAGACCACGGAGACAGATTGTTCTCATGTGGTCTTTTGTATTGATTTCACGAAATGTTGCTTCGCAGGTAGAGCATCCCGCCGTTAATGAATTCAACATTTACTTTTGGTTCGTATTGGTTTTTTAGAGCAATTTTTTCATTTTGGTAGGCTTCCGTCTTTTCTTTATTTTCATAGAAGCGCTCCAGCAGTTGCAAGTCGTTGTTCCAGCGTTTTTTTGCTTCTTCGGCCCATTGACTGCCCTCGCTTTCAACAAGAGCGGCGATCTGTTTTTTTATGCGATTCAATCCGCTTTTAGGATGTATCAACGGGGTAAGCGGAAAGGAATAATCAGGCAGTTTCGGCTTGAGATTCAACGGTTCCAATCGATTCATAAAATTTGTATGGAGTTGTCCGGTAATGAGCTGCAAGCCAAATGAATGGATGTAATCTTTTTTTCGGTCGGCAGCGTATGAGATTTTTATATTGAGCATAAGCCAAGGAACGAGGGGCAAATAAGCGGTTTCCGTTCCTTGCATATTTTCGTATAGACGGATGAAAGCAGCCGTTTTTTTGGCCGCTTGAAAAATTTGATGCAGCCGGGGAGAGCCGAAATGAATAAATTCTCCTTGTTCTTTTTCTTTTCGTTTTGTTAAAAAAGTCAATGTCATCGGTTCGGCGATTTTTCCCGTTTTTTCAACATAATGCCAATAGAAAGGGCGGTTCATCAGCAATTTGTCAAGTTCAACGGTAAGTTTCACTTCGATGACGCCATCTTCATTTCGCTTAATTTCACAACCGTTTGCTTTAAAATAACGTTCTAAATAATGTTGAATATCATGTTGCTGCATCGGTGCACTTTTCCTCCTTCAGCCGCCGCTGGAAATTGATCAATTCCGATAAGTTATCCATTTTAATCTTGATTTCCCCCTCGCTTTCTGAGTTCAAAAAAATATCGTTAACGTAGCTTTCAATATTTTTTAATTCAAGCCGCGCTAAAATTTCATCAAGTTGGCCGATTGTGCTTTCGAACAGCTCGATTTTTTCGTAGAGCAGCGCAAGAATGTGCTCTTCAATCGTATTATTAATTGTAAAATTATAAATGTAAACATCCTTTTCTTGGCCGATTCGATGGATTCGGCCAATTCGCTGTTCAATTTTCATCGGATTCCAAGGCAAATCATAGTTGATGACGTGCTGACAAAACTGAAGATTGATTCCTTCTCCGCCCGCTTCTGTTGCAATGAGCACTTGGGCTTGATTTTTAAACAGCTGCGTCATCCAATCTTTTTTGCTTCTTTTAAAGCCGCCTCGAAATGGCACTGAACTGATGCCGTGCTGCTGCAAATACCATTGCAAATAAAGTTGAGTTGCCCGATATTCGGTAAACACAATCACTTTGCTGTTTATTTGTTTGATCAGTTCCACCAGTTTTTTCGCTTTGGCGTGTTCGGGCAAGTTTTGCAGGTCTTCAATCAGCTCCAAGGCAAACTGTTTTGACGTTTTGTTTGCAGTTTCTTTTTCAGCTAATTTTTTTAATGTAAGAAACAAGGCCTCTCGGCTTGAGCACATTTCACGCTGAAGCGTCAGTGCGGATAATTCATGTTGTGACAACCATTCATTTTTTTTGGCCGAAACAATTTTTTCATACAGGTTTTGTTCTTCGTTGCTAAAGGAGATGGTGATATTTTCCACGTGGCGGGTCGGCCAGTCTAAATCGGTGTCGACGCGGCGATTGCGGATCATGACTTGTTGAATGAGCAATTTTAATTTTTTTTCATCTTCTTCTGTTCGATTTTTTGGATTGAATTGTTTGTGAAATTCTTCGATATTCCCTAAATAGCCGGGTTTGAGCAAGGAAACCAAATTGAAGACTTCCTCAAGTTTGTTTTGAATGGGTGTTGCGGTTAACAATAAGCAAAATCGTTTTTTCAGCTGTTGGACAAATTCATAGTTTTTGGTTTTGCGGTTCTTAAGCTTGTGCGCTTCATCGATGATGATAAAATCCCAATCCTGCTTGAAAATCAACGCTTTGTGCGGATTTCTTTTTGCCGTGTCTAAAGATGAAACGATGACATCGCATTGTTCCCACATGTATGCTTTTTTTTGTGCGATGGCCGGGATGTAAAATTTTTCGTTTAACTCTGCGACCCATTGCAGGACAAGTGAAGCCGGAACGAGAATCAGCACTTTTTTTACAAGGCCGCGAATCATGTATTCTTTTAAAATGAGGCCGGCTTCGATTGTTTTTCCAAGTCCGACTTCATCAGCAAGGATCGCTTTGCCGTTCATTTCTTCAACCACTTTTTTTGCAGTTTCCAATTGGTGCGGCAGGATGGCCAAATTTGGCAAATGATTAGGGGCTTGAAGTCCATTAAAAGATGGGATCGCCAATTGCCGCTCAGCTTCTAGCGCTAACTTTGCAATTTCCCAACTGTCCCATGGCCCTTCATTGGAAACTCGTTTTAAAAAGTTTTGTTCCCACATTTCATCGAAGTGAATGGTTATCATGAAAACAACTCCTACCTGGTAATCCAATGCCCATTTTTTATCGTGTCCAGAAAAGAGGATTTTAACAAATTCTTGTGCATCGGCCGAAATCTGCGCATAAAAAAAGCAACTTCAAGCAGAAGTTACTTTTTCTTGACTTTGCCCGTCCATTTGCGAAATCCTTTATCTAAATAATAAAGATGCTGATAGCCTTTGCGTTTTAAAAAACGAGCGGCTTGTCTGCTGCGTATGCTTCCATCACAATAAAGATAAACCGGTTTATCTTTGCGGATTTCTGCATAGCGAAATCGCAGCTGTGAAGCAGGAATGTTCCGCGCTCCTAAAATATGCCCGTTATTGAATTCTCTTTCTTCTCTAACATCAATGAGTTGTGCTTTTCGATATCCTTTGATAAATTCATCTTGTGAAAGTTTTTTTAAATAACGATTTTGCAGCAATCTGGAAATCAATACAAAGCCAACGTATCCTAAAACCATCATTAGTGTGAACCATAATAACATCAAATGCCACGCTCCCATTCTTGCCTCGATGAATCTGAATGCTACACATGTAAAATTATATCGGTTATTTAAATTTATTCAATTGTTTTTCATAGGAGCATGGCAGCGGCTGCGATTTATCAGGAACGGGTAAACATGAAAAAATGAAGAAAAGGAATGAAAGGCATTGAAAGAAACTTGGCTTTTTTTAAACACCGGGCATGGCTCGCCATCGTTTAATATGGCCTGTGATGAAGCGCTTCTGCATTGGCAAAGCGAAGGAAAAATGCCGCCTGTCATCCGTTTTTACGGATGGAATCCTGCTACATTGTCCATCGGATATTTTCAAAAAGCAAAAAAAGAAATCGATTTCGAAGCGGTGAAGCGTTACGGTTTGGGGTTTGTCAGGCGGCCGACGGGCGGCAGAGCGGTTTTGCATGAACACGAATTGACCTACAGTGTCATTGTGTCAGAACAGCATCCGAACATGCCGTCTTCCGTTACGGAAGCGTATCGCGTCATTTCTGAAGGTGTTCTTCAAGGCTTTCGCGAATTAGGATTGCAAGCTTCTTTTTCCATTCCAACGAGTGACGAAGAACAGTCGCAGCTAAAGAATCCGTCGTCTGCGGTTTGTTTTGATGCTCCCTCTTGGTATGAACTCGTTGTCGAAGGGAAAAAAGTGGCTGGAAGCGCTCAAACCCGCCAGAAAGGCGTTATTTTGCAGCATGGGGCGATTTTAATTGATTTGGATGTAAATAAAATGTTTGATCTGTTTAAATTCCCTTCACGAGAAACACGTGAAAAATTGCAGGCAAATTTTAAAAACCGCGCGGTTACGATCGCGCAGCTGCTCGGCCGTCCAATATCATTTAATGAGGCGATTCAAGCATTTAAAATTGGATTCGAAAAAGGATTAAATGTAAACTTGCAGCCGTACGAATTGTCTGAAGCCCAACGAAAAGAAATCGCCCGCATTGAAAATGAACGGTATGCAAACGATGAGTGGAATTTTGCAAGATAATTTAGAAAGCCGTCTAAAGCCAATTTGCTAAAATTTAAGCATTATGGGTAAATATGCTTTCTTTTCTTCAATTTGCTTCAAGATTCGACGAATTTCTCATTTGACAAATTCATATTTTTCCGCTCCAATATCAATATATAGTGTAATCTGGTTATTTTTATACTATATATTGATATTTTTATTTCTGCTATGATATGATGAATGCACACATACTTTGATTGATGGTTATCATGATCCGACAAATCAAAAAGCACTACATAAAACAGTAGGGATTTAATTCAGAGGAGGAGAATTATGGCAATTGCACTAGCGAAAGAACAAACAATCAACATTGAACGCCTAAATGAAGACATTCAGAAATTTCCCCAAGTCCATCCGATTACAGAAGACATGAATATTACGTTTAAAGGCGTTTCTCGCCTCGTGATGCTCGATCGGTATGCGTTTAAAGATACGGAAAAGACAACGTTAAAAGTTGGTGATTTTGTTGTTTTGACCGTGAAGGAAGATCCGACGTTTCCAGCAAGAGGGCTTGGAATTATTGAGGAAATCGACTGGGAAGACAATACAGCAGTCGTATGCGTTGAGGAGGAATATCGCAGCAGCTTGGAGGATCCCGAAGAGATGAAGACGGGCCTCATTCGCCGTTCTTTGGATGTCATTGACAAGCCAATGGAAATTTTTTATGAACAAATTGCAAAACGAAATGCAAAAGGGCTTGCTTCTGTTGAGAAAACGGAGGAGAAGCGAAAGGAATGGGCCGAAAAATTTTATCAAGAACTTGTTTCTCTGAATTTTATCCCTGCAGGAAGAGTCATTTATGGAGCGGGTTCTGATACCGACGTCACCTATTTTAATTGTTATGTGATGCCATTTGTCCCTGATTCGCGCGAGGGCATTTCAGATCACCGCAAACAAGTCATGGAAATTATGAGCCGGGGCG
>CALKAO010000039.1 GCA_937983115.1 uncultured Caryophanales bacterium | reverse complement strand
CAAAATTATAATATAAACCAAACGCTGGGACTAGCCTGAGCATCACTAAGCCGTGTTCGTGCAATCCATCAAACGCTTTTTCCATTGGACCCGCAAAAATGGCTGTAAAAAAACCGAAGCCGTTGGGGAACGGCTCCGGCTTCCTTACAAAGGCATAGCATAAAAACGTTTTATGGCAATAAGCGGCTATTTACGGTTATTTCCAAGCTGTTCCTCGGCCATTTGTATCGCGCGCCGAACCATGTTTCCGGCATCGCGGGCACGAATGCCCCCCCAGCCTTCTTTTTGAACCGTATCATAAAAGCCTAATTCTTTTGCAATTTCTTCTTTGAGGCGATCAGACATCACTCCGCCTTTTCTTGCCATTGCGTTCATCCCCTTTCTGCCTTTGTAAACAGTGAGGAATGCTCCTCATGGATAGTATGGAGTCCAGTGACGAATTTATAGCCAGGAAATTCACCCTTTTTTTGCATGGCAAAGAAAAAATGGGCAAAATAAAAAGCAGTAAGACAACATCGCCTACTGCCCTGATACAGCGGATTGATTTTGATCATCGCTGAACGTCAGTTCCACCGTTTCCGTCAGAACGTCTGTATAGCTGTAAGAAACCCGTTCAAACGAATTCGTATCTTGATCCAGCTTTATAATGAATACAGATGGAAATGTTTCTTCAAGGATGCCAGTTCGTTCGATCGTCTTCCGCCGGCCGCCGTTTGCTTTTAATCGCAATGGCTTTCCGACGCGAGCCTCCAAGGCTTCTTTAATCTCAACTATCGTTTTACCCATAAAACACACCCACCTCACTTGTTCAAATTTTACCATAGTTTGTTGTTTTTTGTCAAACATTTTAAAACAAAATTAAAATTATAGCAGGGATTTATTTTGAATGTCAATCAGTATTTTTCACATTAATGAACAAAATATGTATGAAAGCAAGCGGGATTTCCAATTTAAATGCTTTCGCTGTCTTCTTTATCAAAAAGATTCAGCCCTTCGCTCGGCTGAAACGGCATGCCTGTGCGCAGCAATCCTCTCGTTTCTACACCTCCCAGCCCGCCTTCGTTTGAAAGCGTGTTGCGCAGAACATCAGAAACGTGAACGCGTTCCATAAACGAAGTAAAACAAATTTTAGACACGATATAAACGGGATCAAGCGCATGAATGTTGACGCGTTTAGGGGAACTTGCAAAATTTGCACCCGCTTTGATCAGCGATTCAAAATGGGATTGGCAGGCGCCGGCAAAAATAACGAGTTGATCGAGGTGGCGGATTTTCGAGCGGACTTCTTTTACGGTGCGGACAAAATGCTTGGAATGGCGGTACGCTTTGAGATCATTTTTCTCGCCTTTATTTTTTAAATACGCATCATGGCCGGTAATCACCAAAACGTCCGGGCGCACTTGTTCAATCAGCTGAGGCACGCGATTCGGCATGTCCAACTCATTCATATGCACGCCGATGACAGGAACGTTTAATTTTTTATAAAGCGCGAGGCACTTTTCCAAATAGCGCTGATCGCCATCGACATGCAGCACTTTGCCAGGCAATTCAAAATAGCGGGCTTTTTGCTTGTATCCGCTGGACGCCACATATTCACGCTTTTGTTTCAGCAGTTCATAATCTTGACGAAAAAGACGAAATGAACGATTGACTTTTTCTTTTAATTCATTGCGAAGCCTATTTTTCTCCGAATCGGACATGACAACTAAATCTGAGATCGGGGCATCAGCAAACAGCCGCACTTCTTCGCCGGCTAATTCAGCCACCTGCTGCGCACTGTCAATTTTGCGCACTTCAAACAAAATGTCACATTTGTATGACTTTCTTGCGACAATCATGCCTTCGCGGATCATCCCATTCCCCCCTGATGGTCAAAACCTCTACTACTATATGCAAAATCAGAGAAAAAAATGAGCGCCGTCATTGCAGCCGCTTCTGAATGGCATCGCTTAAAACTGCAAAATCCTCAAGCGACAGCGATTCACCGCGCCTGTTTGGAACAATGCGCACTTCATTCAATATCCGTTCAATCTCTTGCTTTGATAACGAATAAGGCAAATTTTTCGTTAAATTGTTAAGCAATGTTTTTCTTCGATGCGCAAAAGCGGCGCGAACCACTTGAAAAAACAAGCGCTCATCCGCCACTTGAACCGGCTTGTCTTTATGAAGGGTTAAAGATACAACTGCCGACGCGACATTCGGCTTTGGAATAAAAACGGTATTCGGAACAATAAACTTCAGTTCGACCCGAGCAAAATATTGAGCCGCTATCGATAAAGAGCCATAATTTTTTGTATTCGGCCCGGCGGCCATTCTTTCAGCGACTTCTTTTTGCACCATGCAAACGATGCCGCGAATCGCCAATTGTTCTTCCAGCAGCTTCATTAAAATCGGCGTTGTCGCATAATAGGGCAAATTGGCGACAACCATGACGTCCTGGCTTTGTTGAAAGTGTTGTTTGATTGCTGCATGCAGATCGGTTTTTAAAACGTCTTGATGAACGATGGCAACATTTTGATAGCCTGCAAGCGTTTCCTTCAAAATCGGAATCAGCCGCTCGTCAATTTCAAACGCAACCACTTTATCCGCATGCTGCGCAAGCTTTTCCGTTAAAGCGCCTAATCCCGGACCAATTTCAATCACACCTGATGTGTCCGCAAGATTTGCCGAAGCAACAATTTTTTCTAATATATTTTCATCCACTAAAAAATTTTGGCCGAGACTTTTTTTAAATGAAAAATCATGTTTTGCCAATAGTTCTTTTGTTCGTTTTAAAGAAGCAATCTTATTCTCCATCGCGCTCGACCTCTTTCAATTCACGCAATGCTGCCGCAAATTCTTCTGGAGTAATCTGAAATGCGTTCAGCCGTTTATGCAGCTGTTTTGCATTCAAATAGCCAATGTTTAAAATTTCCCCAAGCTGTGTGCGGCGCACGCGTGCATCGCCGCTGCCAACCAAGTTTAAATCGATTAGCGTTTGCCATGCGATCGATTCTTTAACCATTGTTTTTTCTTCATAAACGCGGGAAAGCGCCTCACGAATCGCTTCTACAGAAGCATGCTCAACACCAAGCCCTTTGCCTGTTTTTGATTTCGCTTCTTCTTTCTGCAAAAAGGCATGTTTCACGCCAGGCACATGCGATTGAATGATTTTTCGAATGCGTTCGCCTGAAAAGTCAGGATCGGTAAAAACGATCACTCCGCGTTTCGCATGGGCAAGCTTAATTTGATTCAACGTTTCTTTGCTGATTTCGAATCCATTCGTTTCTATCGTATCGGCATTCACTGCCAATTTAATTTTTTCGGCGTCGCTTTTCCCTTCTACGACAATAATCTCCTTTATTTTCATGATTTCCTCCAACTTTAACATTTTTTGTAATAAAAACCTTTACGAAAGACCCTTTCGTCGAATATAATAAAGATGAGAGCTGCATTTTCATTATAAACATCCACAAAATGAAAAACACAGGGAATGAAAACCCTGTGCTTTCGCTAATTTAAAATTTTCACTTTTACCGTTCTGCTTCCCCAAGCATTGGCTTTCGATTTTGATGGAAAGAATACGTCGATTTTTTTTCCGCGGATTGCTCCGCCTGTATCACCAGCAATTGCATACCCATAACCATCAACATAGACTTTTGTTCCAAGCGGAATCACATTCGGATCAACCGCAATCACTTTTGTGTTTGGATTTTTCTTTAAATTAATGCCTGTTGCGGTGATTCCCGAGCAGCCTGAACAATTTGCTGTATAGGCTGTGCTCGCCATGTACAATGTTTTTCCGCTCGATGGCGCGCTGCTTCGGGCAGCGGCGGCAGTTTTATTAGGCTGTTTA
Source organism: uncultured Caryophanales bacterium (assembly GCA_937983115.1). Classification (GTDB taxonomy): domain Bacteria; phylum Bacillota; class Bacilli; order Bacillales; family UBA6769; genus Pueribacillus. The sequence continues at coordinate 4,314 of CALKAO010000039.1, read as the reverse complement.
GTACCGACTGCGATTATGCGGTCTTTACTATCTTTTATTGTTTCTTCTTTTTGAAGTGTACGCTTGACTTCCTTGCCATTTTCAAGCGTCACTTCATATTCTTTTTTTATTTTTCCTTTTTCACCCGCTTGAATGACTTTCTCTTTTCCTTTGGCTAAAGAGCCGTCTTTTTTTGCCGTCGTTTTAAAATCAATTGTTTCTTCAACGACTTCGGTTTTCTTTTCAACGCGGATGACATCAACGACCATATTATTTTTTAATCGCTTATCCTTGCCCGGCTCAACGCGATCGAATTCGTTCAATGTAACATTTTTTTCTTCCAGAAGCTCAGCAACTGTTTTTGATGTTGTCACGACCGTACGTTCTTCGCCGCCGACAACAAGCTTGACTTCGAGCGCATTTTTAACAACAATGTTCATTCCGTCTTTAATTTTTTCTGTTATGGCTGGCGAGATTTCGCTGTATTCATCAACAATGATTCGTTCTGCAGAAAGCAATTCTTCTACAGTTGATTCTGTCGTCCAAATGTTTTCTTCTGCGCCATCTACGTTTAACATGACTTGTTTGGCCGGCTTCCAAATGATCTTCATTCCTTGTTCGATCTTTGTTTCTAAACCTGGTTCAACAAAATCGTGCTGTTCATTCACGTTTATATTCTCTTGTTCCAGCACGTCTTTTACGGTTGTTCCATGGGTTTTCACGACCGTTTCTTTTCCATCCAGCGATAGCGTCAGTTCCGTTTTCGTAGTTTCATAAACAGAAAAACCGGTAATCAAACTGAGAACGCCGATACTCATTAAAATTATCAGCAATCTTTTTCCTTTGAGCAGTCGAGAAGATATACTCTCGTTTGCTTCCATCATCATCCTCCTATGACAACTTGATTTTTCCTTTTCAGTTGCCTTTTTATCCCCCCTTCCGTCCGAATTGCGCTAAACGATGGCACACGATGCCGTTCATCAATTAAGCAAAAACATTGGAGCAAATTTCAAAATTTATAAACGATATCTCGGCACTCCCGCTATCAAGCGATGCCGAACAGCTGTTTTGCATTTTCAGAAGTTTGATGCGCAATTTCATCAAACTCCCGTTCTTTTAAAACGGCAATTTTTTCAGCGACAAGCTTCACATACGCAGGTTCATTTCGTTTTCCGCGCAGCGGATGCGGCGCCAAATATGGGCAGTCCGTTTCGATAAGCATGCGTTCAAGCGGCACTTCACGCGCCACTTCTTGCAAAAGCTTTGCATTTTTAAACGTAACAGGGCCTGCGAACGAAAGATAAAAGTTTAAATCGATGCACATTTTTGCATCTTCAAAGCTGCCGCTAAAACAATGCATCACGCCGCCGATTTCATCTGCACGTTCTTCCTTTAAAATTTCGATGATATCTTTTGTTGCATTGCGATTATGTATAATCAACGGCAAATTGACTTTTTTTGCGAGATGGATTTGTTTTCGAAAGGCTTCTTTTTGGCGATCTTTCGGCGACTTATCCCAATGATAATCAAGTCCGGTTTCACCAATGGCGACAACTTTTGGATGCGAAGCAAGCGATTCAATCCAGCGCAAATGTTCGTCGGCCATATCTATCGCGTCGACCGGATGCCATCCGACTGCAGCGTAAAGAAAATCATAGCGTTCAACGAGTGACATTGCCCGCTGAATTGTTTTCGCATCGAACCCAACCACAATCATGTTCGCCACGCCTGCTTCTTGCGCACGTGCAATGACAGCCTCAGCGTCACCTTCAAATTGATCGGCATTTAAATGGGTATGCGTGTCAAAGAGCATGTGAATCTCCTTTCTTACCTGTTATAGATTATCAGATGTCCTGTTAAAATACGAATTCAGGACCGTTTCATTTTCATTACATTTCGGTTACATGCGCAAAAGCTTATAAAATCAACATTTTCACATCACATATTTTCCATATTTTACCGTTTATTACAGGAAATTTCCAAAAATAAACAGCCTGAGCCTGAGCAGCTTCTGGCTGTTTATTTTCGATTATTTTAGTTTTGTGCCGCTTTTTAAATTGGAAACTTCAACGACTTGCAGCTTCCCGTCTTTTTCTCCGGCTAAAATCATGCCCTCAGATTTTTCGCCGCGCAGCGTAACAGGTTTTAAATTCGTTACACAAACCACTTTTTTCCCAATCAGATCTTCTGGCGCATAGTATTGGGCAATGCCGGAAACCACTTGGCGCTCTTTGCCTCCGACATCGAGTTTAAGCTTAAGCAATTTATCAGCATTTTTCACTCGTTCCGCTGCGATGACTTCAGCAACTTTCAACTCGACTTTATTAAAATCATCAATCGTAATGACGTTCGTTTGTTCTGTTTTTTCAGTTTGCTCGATCGAAGCGCCTTTCATCTTTGATAAAATATATTCCACTTCTTTTTTGGCATCAAGCCGCGGAAAAATCGGTTCGCTTTTTTGAACGCTGGCTCCGCTGGCCATGCCGCCGAATTCCGCTAAACTGTCCCAAGCCAGCGCTTGTTCGCTTTCAAGTCCGAGCTGGCTTATGATTTTCTTCGGCGTCTGCGTCATAAATGGCTGCAGCATTGCCGCAATGTGGCGGAGCGATTCCGCTAAATGAACCATCACAGCAGCAAGCTCATCTTTGCGCTCATTCTTTTTGGCGAGTTTCCACGGTTCAGTTTCATCGATGTATTTATTTGTACGGCTGATCAGCTTCCATATGGCAGCCAGCGCTACAGAAAACTGCATTTGATCAAAAGCGTCCTCAACATCGGCTTTTGTTTGTTTGACAAGATCCGCCAACTGTTCATCAAATGGCGTCACTGGCCCTCGATACTCAGGGATGATTCCCTGAAAATATTGATCGATCATCGCTACGGTCCGGTTAAGCAAATTGCCTAAATCATTCGCTAAATCATGGTTGACGCGGTCAACAAAGCTTTCAGGCGTAAATACGCCGTCCGAGCCAAACGGAACTTCGCGAAGCAAGTAATAGCGAAGCGCATCTAATCCGTAGCGATCAATAAGCGTCACCGGATCAACAACATTTCCTTTTGACTTTGACATCTTGCCGTCTTTCATGAGAAGCCAGCCATGTGCAAACACTTGTTTCGGAAGCGGCAAATCAAGCGCCATCAGCATAATCGGCCAATAAATCGTGTGAAAGCGAACAATCTCTTTTCCGACCAAATGAACGTTGGCCGGCCAATACCGTTCGTATTTTTGTTCGTCATCCGAGCCCCAGCCGAGTGCAGTGATGTAATTCGTCAAAGCGTCAATCCACACATAGACGACATGTTTCGGATCGTTTGGAACCGGGATGCCCCATTCAAATGACGTACGAGAAACGGCCAAATCTTCCAGCCCGGGCTTGATAAAGTTGTTTATCATTTCATTTTTTCGCGATTCCGGCTGGATGAACGATGGATTTTCTTCATAGTATTGGAGCAGGCGATCCGCGTATTTGCTCATTCTAAAAAAGTACGATTCCTCTTTTACCTTTTCAACAGGCCGATGGCAGTCCGGGCACATTCCGTCTACAAGCTGCGTTTCAGTATAAAACGATTCGCATGGCGTGCAATACCAGCCTTCATATTCGCCAAGATAAATGTCTCCTTGTTTTACAAGTTGATCAAAAATTTTTTGCACGGCTTTCGTATGGCGCTTTTCAGTTGTGCGAATAAAATCATCGTACGAAATATCCAATTTCTTCCACAACTCTTTGATATGGGCTACCATGCGATCGACGTATTCTTTCGGTGACACGCCTTCCTCTTCCGCTTTTTGCTGAATTTTTTGCCCATGCTCGTCCGTTCCGGTTAAATACATCACATCAAAACCGCGCAAGCGCTTATATCTCGCCAATGCATCTCCTGCAACAGTCGTATAGGCGTGTCCGATATGCAGCTTTCCGCTCGGATAATAAATCGGGGTCGTAATGTAAAACGTTTTATCACGTGCCATTGCATTTCCTCCTTGTCGCGATATAAACCGATTGAAAAAGCCCCCGCCCTTATGGACGAGAGCCGAAAATTTTTCAGCAATGCAACATGTTCGAGCGAAGATCATCTATCGTAACATTTGAACATGCTTAACATGAATCCAATACACTCAAATCTTTTTAGGGCTGATTCCCGACTATTTTTCTATACACTCTTCACAAAAATATACCGAAAAGTAAATCGCCATGTCAAGTAACGCAGCAAAATGTGCAAAACGTCTTTCCATTGTCTATTGTAACGCGATTGAGAAGCAGAGAGCAAATGCTGTCTTCCCATAGACTGAGTCAAGTTTTTGCGGGAGTTTTCCTAACGCCTTTAGAAAACTCTCTT